>NZ_REFO01000010.1:300000-505272 GCF_003688665.1 Hydrogenothermus marinus | reverse complement strand
TTTATATTTCTTATTCTTTTTTCTCTCTATAAAGGGTTTATTATTTTAAACCTTTCTCTTTTTTTGTCAAGTTCTTTTTAAAAGGTGTTCTAAAAATATAGAGTCAGATGTAAAATAAGGTAAAAACTAAAAGTAGGGGGGAATAAAAATAAGAAGAACTAGATTGAAATTCAAAAAAATAATCAAAATAACTAAATCAATACTAAGAGAAAAAAGCAAAAAAGAGAAAAAAGGGAAAGGAAGACCAAAAGAATATCCAGACTATTTAATTATATCAATATTTCTATACCAAATTCTAAAAGGATATTCATATAGAGAAGTATTAGAAGAAACAAAAGATATAATACAGAAATTACCATCATTATCTGTATATCATTATAGGGTAAAGACTTTGCCAAAAAGTTTATTACAAAAAGTAATACACAAAACAGCAATAATCATAATAAAAAAGATAAAGAAAAAAGCTTCTTATTTTATAGCAGATGGAACAGGATTTAGTTTTGATGATATATACCCTCTTAAATACTTAAGAGGATTAGAAATAAGGAAGGTACAAAATCATATAAGAATAGTACCTAATAAGTATAGTTACAGAAGATAAAAAAAGAATAGTTTTATGGGCAGAAGAAGGGGAAGCATATGCAAGTGAAATAAAGCTTTTAGAAAGGGCTTTAAAAAATATAGATATATCTAAAATTAAAGTTTATTCCTTTATAGCAGACAAAGGATTTGATAGTATTAAAATAATGGAAGATATAGCAAAATCAGGAGTAGAATTAGCTATTAGAGTAAAAGAAACATTTAGGATAAATGTAAAACATCCATTAAGGAAAAAATCAAAAGAAGGCTGGAATAAGTTTGGTAGGTATAGATATTTAATAGAGAGCTTATTTGGTAATATAAAACAGAAATTAGGGGGAGTGTCTATAAAACTGTGTAAATTTTAACATAACCTAAACTCTCCCTTCAAATAAAATTGAAAGTTGGCCATAAATCCTTCCCCATTCTGTAATAGGTTTCCTTGCCCACTTTTTCTCAAACTCTACGGCTACTATATACAAATTCTTTAGTAAAGCTTCATCTGAAGGATATACTCTTTTTCCTTCTGTTATTTTCCTAATCTTACTATTAACACTCTCTATTATATTCGTTGTATATAGCACTTTCCTAATTTCTACTGGAAATTCAAAAAATGCCATTAATTCTTCCCAATTTGCTCTCCAGCTTCTTCCTATGTGAGGATATTTATCTGACCATTTCTCCTCAAATTCCTCTAATCTTATCTCTGCTTCTTCTCTTGTCGCCGCTTGATATATCCTCTTTAAATCTTTTGCTATTTGCTTCTTCTCTTTCCATGATACATATCTTAAAGAATTCCTAACCTGATGAACTATACATCTTTGTATGTATGCTTTTGGATATACGTTTAATATCGCTTTACTCATTCCTGTTAAGCCATCTACACTAAATATTAATACATCTTCTACTCCTCTACTTTTTAAATCATTTAAAATTTTTAACCAAAATGCTGCACTTTCTGTTTCGCTTATCCAAAAACCAAGTATATCTTTATATCCTTCTTTATTTATTCCTATAACCACATTTACTGCTTTTTGAACTACTTTTCCTTCTTGTTTAACTTTAAAAAAGATACTATCCATAAAAATTATAGGATATACCTTCTCTAAAGGTCTATTTTGCCATTCTTCTATTTTTGGAATTAGTCTATCTGTTATTTTTGATATTAATGATGGGCTTATGTCCATTCCATACATATCAAGTAGTAGTTCTTGTATATCTCGTGTTGACATTCCTTTTGCATATAATGCTATTATTTGGTTTTCTAATTCATCTATCATTGTTTTTCTTTTAGGAAGTATTTTAGGTTCAAACTCTGAATTTCTATCTCTTGGTGTTTTTATTTCTATTTCTCCAGCATCTGTTTTTACTGTTTTGGATATGTGGCCATTTCTGTAGTTATCTTTCTTTGTTCTTTCATATTTTGGGTATCCTAAGAATTCTTCTAATTCTGCTTCAAGGGCTTCTTGTAATGTTTATTGAACTAAATCTCTAATTCTTTGTTTGATTAAGTTAATTTTTTCTTCCATAGTGTCCACCTCCTAAAATTTATTGAATTATTTTTACACACTTTGGTGGACACTCCCAAATTAGGATCCCACTTTAGGGTAAAAAATCAAGAAATATCTAAGAAAATGGGTTTAGCTGTTTTTGCCATTTATAATATGTATCTTTTAGTTATTTTTTTCTTTCTTATTACTACCTTATTTTTATTTTTGATTGCTTAATTTTAGAACATCTTATACCAAATAATTGACAAATTTAATATGAAGTGTTATATTTTTTATCCTTGATTTGAGCCGCTAGCTCAGTCGGTAGAGCACCGGTCTTTTAAACCGGTGGTCCCGGGTTCGATCCCCGGGCGGCTCATAGTATGCCCCCGTCGTCTAGCCAGGCCTAGGACACCGGCCTTTCACGCCGGCGACACGGGTTCGAATCCCGTCGGGGGCATTTTTTATTTTCTTTATTTTCATAGTTAAATTTTTTAATAAAGATACCCTTAAAACTACTTGTAAATTTACTAAATATGAATAAAAGTATTAAAATATACTGATATAACTAGTAATTTTAGTAAACACAACCTTTATAAAAGTTTTTATCCTAATCTACATTAACGATGATTGATTTTTAAATTTCGCAAAATAAAGAAAGCAGGTCGGTTAGCTCAGATGGCTAGAGCGCCTGCTCGACACGCAGGAGGTCGGAGGTTCGAATCCTCCACCGACCATTATTCCCATTCAATTGTTCCTGGAGGTTTTGAGGTTATATCATAAACTACTCTGTTTACACCTTCTACTTCATTTATTATTCTTCTCATTATATTGTCTAATAAATCATAAGGGAGCCTTGCCCAATCTGCAGTCATTCCATCTTTAGATTCAACAGCTCTAATAGCTATTACTTTTTCATAAGTTCTATAATCTCCCATAACACCAACAGTTTTTATAGGAAGTAAAACAGCAAAAGATTGCCATAAATCTCTATATAGCCCAGTTTTTTTTACTTCTTCTACTACAATTGCATCTGCTTCTCTTAAAATTTCTAAATCTTCTTTATTTACTTTTCCAACTATTCTTATAGCAAGTCCTGGCCCTGGGAAAGGTTGTCTATAAACAATATCATCAGGAAGTCCAAGTTCTTTCCCAAGTTCTCTAACTTCATCTTTAAAAAGCTCTCTTAATGGTTCTATTAGCTTTAAATTCATTTTTTCAGGTAGACCACCAACATTATGATGAGTTTTTATTACAGCAGAAGGGCCTTTAACAGAAACACTTTCTATAACATCAGGATAAAGAGTTCCTTGAACTAAATACTCAACATCTGGAATTTTTTTTGCTTCTTCTTCAAAAATTTCTATAAAAAGATTTCCAATTATTTTTCTTTTTTTCTCAGGATCTTCTACGCCTTCTAAAGCTTTTAAGAACCTTTCTTTAGCATCTACTACAATTAAAGGTATATGGAAATTATCTCTAAATGTTTTTTCTACTTGTTCTCTTTCTCCTTTTCTTAAAAGGCCATTATCAACAAATATACAAGTTAAATTGTCCCCAATAGCATTATGGACTAAAACTGCAGCAACAGAAGAATCTACTCCTCCTGATAAAGCACAGATAGCTTTTTTATTTCCTACTTCTTTTCTTATTTCTGCTTGCTTTTCCATTAAGAAATTTCCCATAGTCCAATTAGGTGTTATGCCACATATATTTACTGCAAAATTTCTAAGAACTTCTTTTCCCATATAAGAATGAGCAACTTCAGGATGGAACTGAACACCCCATATTTTTTTATCTTTATTTCTTATTGCCGCATAAGGAGAATTAAAAGTAATTGCTATAGGCTCAAAACCTTCTGGTAATTCTAAAACCCTATCTCCATGACTCATCCATACATGGATATAGTCAGGAAAATCTTTAAATAAGTCTTCTTTATTTAATATCTCAAGTTCTGCTCTTCCATATTCATGTCTTTCTGCTTTAACTACTTTTCCACCAAAATGATGAGTAATAAGTTGAAGTCCATAGCATATACCTAAGATAGGAAGTCCTAAATCAAAAACTCTTTCATCTGGCTTTGGAGCATCTGGTTCGTAAACTGATGCAGGGCCTCCTGAAAAGATTATTCCTTTTGGATTATGTTTTTTTATTTCTTCAATAGGTGCATTAAAAGGTAAAATCTCACTATAAATATTAGCTTCTCTAATTCTTCTTGCTATTAATTGAGTATATTGAGAACCAAAATCTAAAATTACAACTCCTTCATGCTTCAAAACTTTCACCTCAAACAAAATTTTACTGAAATAATTATAAATCAGGTTGAAATTTTTATCTTTTTGAATAAAATATTAGTGTATTTTAATCAAATTTTTTATGTAAGGTTATTGCATTTTTTTAAAAAATTATATATAATAAAAATTAAGAATTAATAATTAAATAAAAAGGAGGTAGATGGAGATGGCAAGTTTAAAACCACTCTATGATAGAGTTGTTGTAAAACCAATTGAAGAAAAAGAAGGTAAAACACCATCTGGAATTATAATTCCAGATACTGCTAAAGAAAAACCTTCAGAAGGTGAAGTAATTGCAGTTGGAGAAGGAAGACTTTTAGAAAACGGACAAACAGTTCCTTTAAAAGTTAAAGTTGGAGATAAAGTAGTTTATAGCAAATATGCAGGGAATGAGTTTGTTGTTGATGGTGAAGAACTTATTGTTTTAAGAGAAGATGACATTTTAGCAATCATTGAAAAATAAAAAAAGGAGGTGAAATAGATGGGTGCAAAACAAATAATTTATGGTGATGAAGCAAGAGCAAAATTAAAAGCAGGTGTTGATAAACTTGCAAATGCAGTAAAAGTAACTCTTGGACCAAGAGGAAGAGAAGTTTTATTAGAAAAAAAATGGGGATCTCCAAATGTAACTAAGGATGGAGTATCTGTAGCAAAAGAAATAGAACTTAAAGATCCTTATGAAAATATGGCAGCTCAACTTGTTAAAGAAGTTGCTTCAAAAACAGCTGATGTTGCTGGTGATGGTACAACTACAGCAACAATCTTAACTCAAGCAATCTTTACTGAAGGATTAAAAGCAATTTCTGCAGGAGCAAATCCTGTATATGTAAAAAGAGGAATTGATGAAGCAGTAAAAGCTATTGTTGAAAAATTAAAAGAAATGTCAAAAGAAGTTTCAGGAAGAAAAGAAATAGAACAAATTGCTACAATTTCAGCAAATAATGATCCAGAAATTGGAAAAATAATAGCTGATGCTATGGAAAAAGTTGGTAAAGATGGTGTAATTACTGTTGAAGAATCAAAAACTGCAGAAACAACTCTTGATGTAACTGAAGGTATGCAGTTTGATAGAGGATATTTATCTCCATACTTTGTAACTGATCCTGAAAAAATGGAAGCAGTATTAGAAAATCCTTACATCTTAATTTATGAGAAAAAAATCAATAATATAAAAGAACTTTTACCAGTTCTTGAAAAAGTTGTTCAAACAAATAGACCACTTTTAATAATTGCTGAAGATGTAGAAGGTGAAGCACTTGCAACATTAGTAGTAAACAACTTAAAAGGTGTATTAAAAGTTGCAGCTGTTAAAGCTCCAGGATTTGGAGAAAGAAGAAAAGCAATGCTCCAAGATATTGCTATCTTAACTGGTGGTACTGCTATTACTGAAGATCTTGGAATTGCTCTTGAAAATGTTGATCTTGATATGCTTGGACAAGCTGACAAAGTAGTTGTAGATAAAGATAACACTACAATTGTTGGTGGAAAAGGAAATCCAGAAGATATAAAAGCAAGAATTGAACAAATCAAAAAACAGATAGAAACTACAACATCTGATTATGATAGAGAAAAACTCCAAGAAAGACTTGCAAAACTTTCTGGTGGAGTTGCAATAATAAGAGTTGGAGCTGCTACAGAAGCAGAATTAAAAGAGAAAAAAGACAGAGTAGATGATGCAGTTCATGCTACAAAAGCAGCTGTAGAAGAAGGTATTGTTCCAGGTGGTGGAACAGCATTACTTAGAGCTTCTAAAGTTCTTGAAGATTTAAAAGAAGAAAACCCTGATAAAGCTTGGGGTATCAAAATAATTAAAAATGCTGCTAAAGTACCTTTAAAACAAATAGCTTACAATGCAGGATATGAAGGTTCTGTAATATTAGAAAAAGTAGAAAAAGAAAATAAAGAAAATTACGGATTTAATGCAGCAACTGGTGAATTTGTAGACATGATTGAAGCTGGTATTATAGATCCAACTAAAGTTGTTAGAACTGCTATACAAAATGCAGCATCAATAGCAGGAACATTACTTACAGCTGAAGCTCTTGTTGCAGAAATACCTGAAAAAGAAGAAAAACCAGCTGGTGGTGAAATGCCAGGAATGGGAGATATGGGCTTCTAAGAGAGCCTTCAAAAATAAAAAAGCCCCCTTAAAGGGGGCTTTCATTTTTTAAATTAAATTATTTTTCAGCACCTTGAACTTGTCTAATTCTTTTTGCAAGCTCTCTAATTGCTTCTATCTCAGAATATCCTTGATCCATTAACTGCCTAACTGTTTGAGCTTTTGCTAAAGTATTAACTACTTCCAAAACATCATCTCCTATTTTACAATCAGATTTTCCTTGAGTTTCTATAGCTTGAGTTATACAGTTATCAAGTTGCTCTGGAGTAAATTTTTTTGCAAGCTCTTTTATCTCTTTTATATTCATTTTTATTACCTCCTAAAGTTTCAATTTTCCTTTATACTTTTTGGAAAGCTCTCTTTTTAGTTGTTTTTCTTTTAAAGCTTCTCTTTTTTCGTATTTTGCTTTTCCTTTTGCTAATGCTATCTCAATTTTTGCTTTTCCATTTTTAAAATAAATTTTTGTAGGAACAATTGTCAATCCTTTTTCTTGAATTTTACCCATTAGTTTTAAAATTTCCCTTTTGTGTAATAATAGTTTTCTTTTTCTTGTTGGATCATGTTGAAGTCTTCCTGCAGGTTTATAAGGACCAATATAAAGGCCTACAACATAAGCTTCTCCATCTTCTATTCTTATATAAGCATCTCTTAGATTTACATTTCCTTCTCTTAAAGCTTTTACTTCTGTTCCTTTTAAAACTAATCCTGCTTCATAAGTTTCAAGAATATTATAATTGTGATAAACCTGCTTATTAGTAGCTACTACTTTTATTGTCATTTGTCTCTCCATTTTTTTGTAGAATTGTATATTATAATCTTATTCCGCAGGTTTTGTTATGCAAAAATACATAATTATTATATTTTTGTTTCTTTTTAATTTATCTTTTGCAAAAATAGATTACTTTTTAGAATTAAATATTCAGGCAAATACTTTAAATGGTATAGCTACTATTAATTATGATAAAGAAAAACCAAAAATTTTCTATAAATCAGTTTTAATAATAAAGAAAATAAAAGAAAAGAAAAATCAGATAAAAATTTTCTTCTCAAGAAATTTAAATTATAAAGAAGAAATAACTATTTTCTCAGATGGGAATTTTTATCCTACTATAGATGAGCTTGCATATTATCATTTAAAATTAAAAATTCCAAATGGATTTATACCTATTTCTGAATCAGAAAATATAATAAAAAAAGAAAATGTATATATTTTTGAATTTCCTTATAAAGCAGAAGGAATAAATATTTTTGCAAGAAAAGATTATAAAATAGAGAAACTAAAAATAAGAGATGATTTAACCATTTATGGATATTTTTATAAAAATGGAACAATAAAATTATTGTTTCTTGCAAAGGATTATATAAAACATTATGAAAGTATGTTTGGGAAATTTCCTTACAAAAGATTTTCAATTGTTGAGACTTCTTATCCTTATGGATTTTCATTTCCAACATTTACTACAATTTTTAGTTTTTTGATAAATAAAGATTTTATTTTTAATTCATCTTTACCACATGAGATTTTACATCAATGGTTTGGTTGTAGTATTTATGTAGATAGTAAAAATGGAAACTGGTCAGAAGGATTAACAACCTATTTTTCTGATTATTATTTTTCAAAAAATAAAAAAGAGTATAGAAAAATTACTTTAGAAAAGTATGATGCTTTAGCAAATAAAAATATTCCTTTAAAGGATTTTAAGTATAAAAAAGATAAATCTTATGAAGCTCTTGGTTATGGAAAAGGTATGTTTTTCTTTTATATGCTTGAAAATTTAGTTGGTAAAAATCTATTTTTAGAAGGTATTAGAACATTTTATAAGGAAAATAAGTTTAAAAGAGTAGGTTTTTATGATATAGAAACATCTATTGAAAAGTACTATAAAAAAAGTTTAGAGCCATTTTTCAATCAATGGTTAAATAAGGCATACAATCCGGATTTTAGTTTTAAAATTAATGATGTTATTTACAATATTGACCATTTTGAGATTTTTTTAACCTTTATACAAAAAGAAAAATTTTCTTTAAATCTTCCTGTAGTAGTTGAAACTAATGATGGAAAAGAAAGGAAAGTTATTCAAATCTCAGATAAGAAACAAAAGGTAAAAATAAAAACTAAAAGTATCCCATTTAGAATATATATAGATCCAGAATATCAAGTTTTTAGGATCTTAAAAGATGAAGAAATAGATCCTCTTTTATATTATGGATTAAAAAATGTAAATAAATTAAACAAAAATTTTAAAATTTCTAATTTAGAAAATAAAAATATTTTATTTATAGATAATGATTTTTCATATCTGAAAAATATAATTGGTAATTTTGAGATACCAAAAGGAAAATTTGTTTATTCTTTTAAAAATCCACTTGGAAACAAAAAATTTATATTTTTAACAAATGATGAAAAATTATACAAATTAGCTACTAATCATTATGGAAATTATACAGGAGTTATTTTTGGTAAAGATATAAAAAAGGCAAGGAGTATAAGTTTTTATGAGTATTATAAAAATATTTATGATAAACCAGAAGTAGTAGATATACAAAAAGGAGCTTACAACTTTCAAAATCTTTTAAAAAATATTAAAAATAAAAGATTAATATACATAGGAGAAAATCATACTGAGTTTGAAGATCATATAATTCAACTTGAGATTATAAAAAATATTTATAAGAAATATAAAAGAATAGTAATTGGAATGGAAATGATTCAAAAACCTTTCCAACAGGTAGTTGATAATTACATAGATGGAAAAATTTCTGAAAAACAATTTTTGTCAAAAATAGAGTATTACAAAAGATGGGGATATGATTATAGACTTTATAAACCTATTTTTGATTTTGCAAGAAAAAATAAAATAAAAATTATAGCTTTAAATCTTCCTGTAGAAATAACAGAAAAAGTAAGAAAATGTGGATTAGGTTGTTTATCTGAAAAGTATAAAAAATATATTCCTAAAAACTTAGATTTTTCAAATAAAGAGTATAGAGAATTTCTTAAAATAATTTATAGTATGCATTCAAAAAATAAAGGCAATTTTATATATTTTTATGAAAATCAGATTTTATGGGATGAGACAATGGCAGAAACTATAGCAAGCTTTATAAAACAAAAACCAGATTATAAACTTATAATCCTTGCAGGAAATGGTCATTTAAGATATAGATATGGAATACCAGATAGAGTTAAAAGAAGAACAGAATTAAATGGAGTTGTAATATTAAACAATGACGAAATAAGAAAAAATATAGCAGATTATATAATTTATATGGATAAAATAAGATATAAGAAAAGTCCAAAATTAGGAGTATTTATAGAAGAAAAAGATGGAAAAGTTATAATTAAGAAAGTTTTAAAAAACTCTCTTGCAGAGAAATTAGGATTAAAAAAAGAAGATATAATTGTTCAAGTTTCAGATATGAAAATAAAAAATATATATGATTTGAAGTTGGCATTAACTTTCTTAAAGAAAGGAGAATTTATATATATAAAAAGAAAAGGAAAATTAATAAAAATAAAAACTAAATTTACAGCCTAATAGATTTTACACCTAAATCTATTTAGTGATATAATATTAAACTTGAAAGTTTATATAAAATTTAGGAGGTTTTTGATGTCCATTACTCAAGAAAAGAAAGCTGAGATTATAAAAAAATATGCAAGACATGAAGGTGATACAGGTTCTCCAGAAGTTCAGATTGCTATATTAACAGAAAGAATTAAAAACTTAACAGAACACATTAAACAGAATAAAAAAGATCTTCACTCAAGAAGGGGTCTTATTGGAATGGTTAACAAAAGAAGAAAATTATTAAAATACTTACAAAGAGTAGATGAAGAAAGATACAACAAAATTGTTGAGGAACTTGGATTAAGACAAAGTGCTGGGAGTAAATAATGGATAATGCAAACTATACTGCTTACACTGTTTCTGAAAAAATAGATGACTCTGTTATAACTATAGAAACTGGTTATTTTGCAAGACAATCCAGTGGAGCAGTTATAGTTAAACAGGGAGGAACAGAAGTATTTGTTGCTGTTGTTGTTTCGCCAGAAGCACAGCCAGATATAGATTTTCTTCCACTTACTGTTGAATATAGAGAAAAAACATATGCTTATGGAAAAATTCCTGGTGGATTTGTAAAAAGAGAAGGTAAACCATCTAATAGAGAGATTCTTGTATCAAGATTAATAGATAGACCTATTAGACCATTATTCCCAAAAGGTTTCCATAACGATATTATTATTACAGCTATGACTTTATCTGCAGATGATAAACATGATCCAGATGTATTAGCTATATTAGGAGCATCTGCAGCTTTAACAATATCTGAAGCACCTTTTGAAGGACCTATTGCAGGAGTTAGAGTTGGAAGAGTTGATGGAAAATTTGTAATAAATCCAACTTATGAGGAAAGAGAAAAATCAGATTTAGATATAGTAGTTGCCGGTAGTAAAGATGCTATTGTAATGGTAGAAGGTGGAAGCGAAGAAGTACCTGAAGAAATAATTTTAGATGCAATTATGTTTGGCCATGAATATATTAAAAAACTTATTGATTTTCAACTTGAACTTGCTTCAAAAGTAGGAAAAGAAAAAATAGTTGTTGAAAAAGATGAATTTGAAGAAGATTTAAAAAATAAACTTGTAAACTATAAAGAAGAAATACTTAATGCCTTTAAAATAGAAGATAAAAAACAAAGAAATAGAACAATAGATGAAATATTTAATAAAGTAATAGAAGATTTAGAAATTCCAGAGGAACTTCAGACAAAAGCTGGATTTGTTTTCAAAGAGTTTGTTTCTGAAGTTATGAGAGAACAGGTTTTCAAAGAAAAAATTAGAATAGATGGAAGAAAACCTGATGAGATAAGGCCAATTTGGATAAAGGTACATCCTTTACCAAGACCTCATGGTTCAGCAATATTTACAAGAGGTCAAACTCAAGCCCTTGGAGTTGTAACCTTAGGAGCACCTGGTGAAGAACAGATAGAAGAGAGCATAGAAGAAGGTGAAGAAAAGAAAAGATTTATGCTTCATTATAATTTTCCTCCTTTTAGTGTTGGAGAAGCAAGACCTCCAAGAGCACCTTCAAGAAGAGAGATAGGACATGGAGCATTAGCAGAAAGAGCCTTAGAACCTTTAATTCCTTCTGAAGAAGAATTTCCTTATGTAATAAGAGTTGTTTCTGAAATATTAGAATCTAATGGATCAACTTCGATGGCTTCTGTTTGTGTAGGTTCTCTTTCTTTATTTGATGCTGGAGTTCCTATGAAAAAACATGTAGCTGGCATTGCTATGGGACTTCTAAAAAATGAAGATGAGTATATAATTCTTACAGATATACTTGGAGACGAAGATCATCTTGGAGATATGGACTTTAAAGTAGCAGGGACAAGAGATGGTGTTACTGCTATACAGATGGATATAAAAATAAAAGGATTAACTAAGGAAATATTACAGGAAGCACTTGAAAGAGCAAGAGAAGCAAGACTTTATATACTTGATTTAATGTATGATGCTATACCAAAACCAAGAGAAGAAGTTTCTAAATATGCTCCAACTGTTGTTAAATTAAGAGTTTTACCAGATAAAGTACCTTTAATTATAGGCCCTTCTGGTAAGAATATCAAGAAGATAATTGATGAAACAGGTGTAAAAATAGATATTGAACCTGACGGTTTAGTTAAAATATATGCAGTTAATAAAGAAGCTGCAGATAAAGCTGCAGCTATGATAGATGAGCTTGTAATGGATATTGAGAAAGGAGACGTTTTCTTAGGAAAAGTAACAAGAGTAGAAGATTATGGTGCATTTGTAGAACTTCTTCCTGGTAGATTAAGCTTATTACATGTTTCTCAGATAACAGGAGAGAGATTAAAATCTGCTAAGGATAAAATATCTGTAGGTGATGTTCTTAAAGTTAAAGTAATAGATGTTGATGAGCAAGGTAGAGCTAAGGTTTCTTTATTAGATGTAAAAGAGGAAGATATTCCAAAAAATAAAGATATATTTCAAGGTTAAAGGGTTAGCTTAGTTACTAACCCATTTTCATTCTTTATTAAACCTTTCATTTCCATCTCAAATAGCAAAACTGTTAATTCATCTAATTTTATATCTATTTTTTCAGATAATTCATCAATATGAATCTGAGTTTGGATTAAATTTAAAATATCTTTTTCAATGTCATTTAGTTGTATATCTTTCTCAAAAGAAGTTAAATATCCTATTTCTTCTAAAATAGTATTTTCATCAATTATTGGAGTTGCTCCATCTTTTATTAAAATATTACAGCCTTTACCATTTTTATTATCAATATTAGATGGTACCGCAAAAACAGTTTTTCCATAATCATTTGCAAATCTTGCAGTAATTAAAGAACCTGATTTTTCTGGAGCTTCTATTACAACTGTAGCTTCAGACAAACCTGCTACAATTCTATTTCTTTGAGGAAATGTATATTTTGATGCTTTTGTACCAAAAGGAAACTCTGAGATAACTGCTCCATTTTCAGAAATTTCATCAAATAATTTTTTGTGAGATGGTGGATATAAAAAATCAAAACTTGAACCTAAAACTGCTACTGTTTTTCCATTTTCTTTTAATGCTGTTTTATGGGCAATACTATCTATTCCATAAGCACCGCCTGATACTATGCATATATCTGATTTTACTAAGTTTTTAGTAATTAGCTCTGTAATTTTCTTTCCATAGTAGGTAGGTTTTCTTGTACCAACTATTGAGATAGAGTAATTATTAGGTAATTTACCTTTTATAAATAAAACAGGTGGAGGATCTGGGATATTTTTTAGGTTTTCAGGATAATTTTTATCTTCATAACATAAAATAGAAACCTTAAATTTTTCTGCTAAAAAAAGCTGTTTTTCTGCAAGTTTTTTATATTTTAGGCTTTCTTCCAAAACAAGCTCTGCAATTTTAGGACTAAATCTATTAGAAATTTCCTCAAAAGAAGAATTATATAAATTTTCAATATTTCCGAAAATATCTATTAAGGACTTAATTGTTTTATGTCCAAGTCCTTTTGTGAAATAAAGCTGTAAATATTTTATAATATTTTCCATAAAATAATTATAATAGGATATGTTAATGAATGTAATAGATTGGATACAAGAAAAAAAGGTTATAGATGTTTATGCTTTTTATGAAGAAGTCCCAATAAAAGTAAAAATAGAACTCCATGAAATAGATTTTGATAAAGAACAGATAATTTGGTCTTTAAATGAAAAACTTCTGTTTGCACTTTCAAAAACTAAGGAACTTTATTTTGAATATAACGAAACTATTTATGTTATGGGTGTAATTATTTATAATAAAGAAGAAATGGTAACCACATTTCCTACAGTTGCAGCAGAGCCAAAACTAAAAAGAAATCATATAAGAGTTCAAACATCTGAAGAAGATCCTATCTATATTAAATTTGATGATTATAAAATAAAAGCTTGGGATATATCAGAAGGTGGAGTTGGTATTTTATTACAAAAACCAGACTTATTTGAAATAGGAAAAGAGTATAAATTTATTTTAGAAATTTTTAATAAAGATTTTAAAGTAAAAGGTGAAGTTGTTTATATAAAAGAGATAGATAAAAGCAATTATAAAATAGGTATTAAATTTATTAATATCTCTCCTACATTAGAGGATACTATTTTTAAATATATTTTAAAGCGACAAAAAGAAATTTTAAAGAAATTATCTTATTTTAAATAAAGATAAGGCAAACACCTTCTCTTCTAAAACCTTATTTTTTTCTTGCCATTATATAGTATAAAAGAGGAACATATACTAAAGTTAAAAATGTACCAACAATAAGACCACCAATGGCAACTGTTCCAAGAGGTGCAAGTCTTTCAAGACCTAAAGCCCAACCTAAAGCAATAGGAATCATTCCAACTGCAGTACCAAATGCAGTCATTAAAACTGGCCTTGTTCTTAATTTTATACTTCCAATAACTGCCTCTTTTAAAGATTTTCCTTCTTTTAATGCTTGATGTATAAAATCTATTAATAGAATTGAGTTTTTAGTAATTATACCTGCAAGTAAAACTATCCCCATCATTCCTGGCATTGATTGGTGAAATCCTGCACCAAGTATTGACCAAGCGGCACCTATCACAGATAAAGGTATAGCAAATATAACTGCTATTGGAGCTAAAAATGAGCTAAAGGCTGGCACAAGAGCTAAGAATAAAAGTAAAATACCTAATCCTATAGCTTTTACCATTCTTTTCATACTATCATTAAGCTGTTTTATATCACCTTCATGGGATAATGTATATCCTGCTGGCACTTGAAATCCTGATTTTTCTAAAGCTTTATCAAAGCTTTCTACAATATGAGTAATTGCTGCTTTCTCTCTATATCCGATAATATCTATTGTATAGGCTAAATCTTGTCTTGTAATTAAGGAAGGTTCAACATCTTTTTCTATTTTAGCTACTTCTAATAAAGGTATTTTACCTTTTGGAGTATCAATGTAATAACTTGCTAAATCAAGTTTAGAACTTCTGTTTTTATCAGGATAAACTACCCTTATAAATAAACTTTTTTCATTTGGTACATTAAATATTGAAACAAAGCTTCCTTTAATCTTTTTACCTATTTGAGATGCTATTTGATAAGGTGTTAAGCCATAAAAAGATGCTCTTTTATAATCAATTTTTAATTTATAAATTATTTTGTCATAATCCCAGCTTTTTGATAGAGAAACTATTCCTTTTGTGTTATATGCAATATCAAGAACTTTATTTCCAAGTTTATCAAGGGTTTTTAAATCTTCGCCACTTATTCTTATATCAAGGTTTCCTTTTATTGAAGAAAGTGGTGTTGCACCATAATCAAAAACTTGAACATATTTTACATTAGGAACATTTTCCCATATTTTTTTTCTTAACTCTTCTTCAATATCCCAAATACTTTCTTTTCTATGGAATCTATCTATATAATGGATAGTCAATGATAAAGTTTGAGTTGGATTTCCTGAACCAATTGTGAGTATTCCCGGTTCAGAACCTGATGCTATATAAAACATTTCTACTCTTTTATCATTTTTTAATATATCAGCTATTTTTTTTGCAGCTTCTTCAACTTTATAAACAGATAGGTTTGTATCAAGATTTATAGTTGCCTTTACAATTCCTGTATCCATAGGAGGCATTATTTCTCTACCTACAAGAGGAATAATTAATTTTAAGCTTAATACAAATAAAAGTATTAATGGTATAAAATATAAAGGCCTTAATATTTTTCTTTCCATTGCAAGTTTGGCCATAGAAGAGTATAAATTTTTCAAAGGCTCAACAATAGTGGCAGATATTTTATATGTAATTTTTTCTATTATATTTTTTTCTGAATTATCTTTTTTCAATAAAAATGGAGCTATTAGTGGAATAAAAAATATTGAAACAAAATAAGATACTATTACAGCAATTATTAAAGTTGATGCAAGAGGTCTAAATATTTTTTCTGGATAATCGCCAACAAATAATAATGGAAGTAAAACAGAAGTTGTTGCAATTGTTCCTGCTAAAACTGCAAATATTACCTCTTTTGTCCCATTTATTACTGCAGTTTTTATATCTTCTTTTAATTCATATAAATGTCTTTCTATATTTTCAAGAACAACTATTGCATCATCTACTAGCATACCAAGAGCAAGGATTATTGCAGTAAGACTTACTATATGAAACTCAAGTCCTAATATCCACATAATACCAATTGTAATAGCATAAACGAAAGGAATAGATATAGCTGCTATTATCATTTGCCTGATATTTGCTAAAAAGAAGAAAATAACAATAGAAACCATTATTATGGCATCTCTAAGAGCTTCAAGCATATTAATATTACTAAGTCTAATAATCTTTTCTTGTGTATCTGCTATTTCAAATCCAAGATTTGGAAACTGCTTTTCTAATTTTGGAATTAAAGCTTTTACTTGACTAATAGCTTTTAAAGTATCACCTGTTGCTTGTCTTTGTACTGCTAATGCTATAGCTGGTTTTCCATTTCCTATAAAGAAAGATTTATTAATATAATAGTCATACTTAACCTTAGCTATATCTGAAAGTTTTATATCTTTTGTAATTTGTATATTTTTTAATTGCTCTATATTTTTTGCCTTATTTATAGATTTTACTAAAATCTGATTATTTTTAGAGATTAAAAATCCAATAGGAATATCTAAGTTTGTTTGTTGTATTTTTGCAAGAACAACGCTTGAAGGAATATTTAGCTTATTTAGTTTATCTTTATCTATTTCAATAAATACTTCTTTTTCATATCCTCCAAAAACATCAACATTTGCAACTTCTTTTAATTTTAAAATCTGATCCTTTATTTGGTTTTCTGCTATCTGTCTAACATCTGCAAGGGATAAACTATTATTTTTTGGATATACTGCTAAAACTAAAACAGGTGGTGTTGCATCTGTAATTTTATGATACTGAGGTTCTTTTATATCTGATGGTAATTTTGATTTTATTTTATTTACTTCATTTTGAACATCCACTACTGCTTGATTTATGTCTTTATCATACTCAAATTCTGCTTTTATAACTGTAAATTCATCAAGAGAAGTTGATGATACTGTTCTTACTTTATCAATTGTATAAAGTCTTCTTTCTATGGGCAGAGCTATATTTTCTGCCATATCCTTAGCAGATGCACCAGGTTCAACAACAACTACTGCAACTGTTGGTCTATTTGCATCAGGAAAAAGTTTTTGTTTTATATTAAAAAATCCTATAATTCCAAGTAATATAAAGGCAAGAATTAAAGATATTATTAAATGAGGTCTTTTTAATACAAGATTAATTATATTAAAGTTCATTTTTGCTTTCTCCAGTTATTAATTTTGCTTTTCTACCAGAAGCTAAAAGTCTTAATTTACTTTCATCACCGATAGCTACTGGATTATTTCCTATATTTCCTTCAACAATTACGTAGTCCTTATTTTCACCTTTGATAACAACAGGAACTTTTATAAATTTTCCATTTTTATATTCAAGAATATAAGTACCATCTGTAAGATGTAAAACTGCATTAACAGGTAGTTTTATGCCTTCTACAGTCTTTTCTAAAATAACATTTATATTAGAATTTGAAGTTAAACTTGCAGGTTTTTTATTTAATATGGTTCTTAAAATTTTAAGATTTCTTTCTGCATATGGATAAAATCCAGCTATTTTTAGATATATTTTTTTACTATCTGTTTGAATATATGCTTTTGTATTTTTACTTAATTTAAAATCTTGAGGAAGATTTATATCAACTTCATATGTTTTACTTTCAATTTTTAAAATTGGTTTTATAGTTGAAGCTAAATTTCCTTCTCTTAATATTATATTTTGAATAGTGCCATCTGTAGGTGAGTAAATTTTATAATAAGTAAGTTCATTTCTTAGATTATTTATATTTTCTTGGATTTTTTCTATATTATTTTTTAGCTGTTTAATATTAGATTTTATCTCTTCTAAATTTGCTTGTGCTGATTTATATGTTACATAACTTTTTTCAAATTCAATTTTTGGTAGTAAATCTTTTTTATATAGCTTTAAATATCTTTTATAAATTCTTTCTTTTTCTTTTAAATCTTCATTAATAGCATTTTCTTTTGTTTTTAATGCAGAAAGCTTATTATTTAAGTTTTCTAAATCTAATTTTAGATTCTCAATTTTTGTTTTTATATCTTTATCATCAAGAATAACTAAAAGCTGTCCTTTTTTTACAGGTTGTCCTATTTCAACCCTTATTTTCTTAATATAAACTGGCTTTTTAGATTTTATATCTACTGTATTTACAGGTTTTATATATCCAAGAAATTCTTTTTTTTCTGTTATTTTATCTTTTTTAGGTATTACACCACTTACTATATAAATTGGTCTTTCTGGTGTTTTTTCATTTAAAAGTTGTTGTTTCCTTTTTTTTATAAGAGTTATTCCACCTGCTACTAAACCAGCAAAAATTATAAAAATAATAACAATTTTAATAACTTTTTTCATTTTTCTATACCTCTTATATAAAATTATTTTTATATTAAAATATAGTTATAAAAATGTCAAACATTTTTCTATGATGGGAATTATAACTGTTTTATAATATTAACAAAAACAATTAATGAGGAGTAAAGATGGAAAAAATACTTGTTCATATATGTTGTGGTGTTGATGCAGTATGGGCTTTAAGAAAGCTAAAAGAAGATTTTCCAAATAGCCATATTGAAGGATATTTTTATGATCCAAATATTCATCCAGAAGAAGAGTATGAACTTAGATGGATTGAAACAAAAAGAGTATGTGATGATTTAGGAATACCTTGTGAAAAAGGTGATTATGATATTGAAAACTGGTTTAAGGCAGTAAAAGGTTATGAAAATGAGCCAGAAAGAGGCGAAAGATGTAGTATATGCCATGATATTAGACTTGAAAAATCTGCTGTTTATGCAAAAGAAAAAGGTTTTAATAAATTTACCACTGTCTTAATGATGAGTCCAAAAAAGGATTTTGAAGTTTTAAAAGAGATTGGAGAAAGAATAGCTGACAAATATAACCTTGAGTTTTTAGCTGTAAACTTTAGAAAAGGCGGTGGAATGCAAAAAATGAATGAACTTTCTAAAGAAAAAGAGCTTTACCATCAAAACTATTGTGGATGTATATATGGACTTTTTAAACAAAGACAAGGACTTGAATATATTCCAGAGCTTGTATCCTTTTCAAAGGAAATTTTACCAGGAAGTAGAGAAGAGACTTTAGAAATTAAAAAGATAAGACTTTTTGCTGAAAATCTTGGTTTAAAATGTCATGAAGAAGAGTTTAATTTTATAAACTGGAAATTATTAAATTCTATTGTAAAAGTAGGAAAAGAACCAGTTTCTCATGAAGTTTTACCTTATTCTGCCTCAATAAGAGGTATTTTAAGAGATAAAGTAGAAAATATAATAGAAAAAGAGAATAAAACTATATTAAGATTTAAAAAATCAAATGTAGAAGTATGGATGGTAGATAATATAAAAAATATCAAACTTGATAAACCAAGATTTATTACAAATCCAATATTTATAATTGAGAAAAAAGATATAGAAATAGGCCAAAAGTTTGAGTTTCAACTAAAAACAGAAATAGATCATAATGCTAAAAGTAGCATTTTAATAATTGGAAATTTAAAATCTGAGGAAAATATTTTTGTTTCCATTAGTGAAGGTTATAATAAGGTTATAAACTTAATTAAAGAAAATATAGAAAACATAAAAAATAATAAAATATCTATCGTAATAACAGGTTCAGATTTATATGGTGATATAGGTAAATATTATTTTGATACATATATAAATAAAAAAGAAAAACAAAGTTGTTGAAGAATTTTTTCTAGGCTGGAAAGTCCAGCCTCTTTTTTTAAACTAAAGTTTGCTGTATTATATCTTTTAATTCTTTATATATTTTTTCTCCACCTGCTATTACATTACCATCTAAAATCTCTTTTCCTTCAAAATTGGTAAATATTCCACCTGCTTCTTTTACTAAAATAAAACCTGCTGCTATATCCCATATAGAAAGTTTCATTTCAAAAAATCCATCAAATACACCTTCAGCAGTGTATGCTAAATCTACGGCTGCTGCTCCCGGTCTTCTAACTGCTGAAAATCTAATCATTGTTTCTCTAAAAGCTTTTAAATATTTATCAATTTCTTCAATTCTTCTAAATGGAAATCCTGTAGCTACAATAGCAAGTTCTTTTTCTTTATTAGAAACTTTTATTTTAGTTCCATTTAAGTATGCGCCTTGTCCTTTTCCAGCCCAGTAAAGTTTATCAAGCATAGGAATATAAATACTACCTGCTATAATATCATTTTTATATTGAAGTGCAACAGAGACTGCAAATATATCAAATCCATTTATATAATTTTTAGTTCCATCTAATGGATCAACTATCCATAAAAAATCACTTTCTCTATTACCTATTACTCCATCTTCTTCACCTAAGAAAGCATGATCGGGATATATAGAAAGAATAAAATTTCTAATTCTTTCTTCTGATTTTTTATCTACATAAGTAACAAAATCTTTTCTTCCTTTTTCTTCTATATCCTTTTTTTGAATATGCTTAAAATGTTCTTTTAATATCTGTCCACCAATAGTAGCTGCTTCTTTACATGTTTGTATATAATTTTCTATATCCAAAATATTACTCCTTCTTAGTTATAGCTTCAAGACAAGGAAGCATTTTCCCTTCTAATAATTCTAAGAATGCTCCACCACCAGTTGATATATAGCTAATTCTATCTGCAACTCCGGCCTTGTGTATTGCATAATCTGTATCTCCACCACCTGCAATAGATAAAGCTGGGCTATCTGCTATCATTTTTGCAAGTTCAAATGTTCCTTTTTTGAATTTATCAAGTTCAAAAACTCCCATAGGCCCATTCCATATTATTGTTTGAACATCTTTAATAATTTCTGAAATTAATGTTAAAGATGCATGTCCGATATCAAGGCCCATCCATCCTTGAGGTATTTCTTGCCATGCAACTTCTAAAACAGGTGTTTGATCTGAAACTGCTTGTCCACAAACAAAATCAACAGGAAGGTAGAGTTTTACATTTTTTTGTTTTGCTTTTTCAATTATTTCTAAAGATTTTTCAATCATATCATCTTCAACGAGAGAACTACCAACATTGTATCCCATGGCTTTTATAAAAGTAAAAGCCATAGCTCCGCCAATAAACATTTTATCTACTCTATCGACTAAATTATTTAAAACACCAAGTTTAGAAGATACTTTTGCTCCACCAATAAATGCTAAAACTGGTCTTTGAGGATCAAGTAAAGCTTTTTCAAAAAATTTAAGTTCTCTTTCAAGTAAAAATCCCATTACAACAGGTTGTATATAATCTTTTATTCCATACATTGAAGCATGTTTTCTATGGCATGTACCAAAAGCGTCTATTACATAAATATCTGCTAAACTTGCAAGTGCTTTTGCAAATTCTGGATCATTTTCCTCTTCTTCTTTATGGAATCTTAAATTTTCAAGAAGTAAAACATCACCTTCTTTAAGTTCATTAACCATTTTTTCAACTTCAGGTCCTACACAATCAGGTGCAAATTTTACTTCTTTTTGTAAAAGTCTTTCTAGTCTTTTTGCAACAGGGTATAAAGAGTATTCAGGTTTTCTTTCTCCTTTTGGTCTTCCCATATGAGATGCAAGTATTAATTTTGCATTTTTATCTAAAATATAATTTATAGTAGGGATTGTTTCTCTTATTCTTGTATCATCAACTATTGCTCCATGCTCATCAACAGGTACATTATAATCTACTCTAACTAAAACCTTTTTACCTGATATATCTACATCTTCAATTGTAAGGAAATTTTTAAACATCATATCCTCCTAGAAAGATATATCATCGTCTGATTCATTTTCTTCAAGGCCATCAAATATATCCCAGTTAGGACTTTCTATACCTTTTAGTTTTAATGCAGTATTTCTTAAAAGTTCCAGATAAGCAGCTACATCTTTGAAGGCTTCAAGCATCGTTGAAAGTTTTTTCTTTTCTTCTTCTGATAATTTATCTTTGTTTAATTTTAATGCCCTTTTTACTGCTGCTTTAGTAACTATGATCTCTCCTACTTTTTCTTGCCACTGACTCCAAAATTCATCTGTTCCCATAGGAGCTTTTATTACAAATCTTTCTAAGTTTGTAATTTCTTGAGCAAGTAACATATTAAAAGGAGATATATCTTTTTTCATTTTATTTAAACCTCTTTATTATTATTATTTTTGTACTGCCTTATTGCTTCTTTTATTAAAAAACCAATAATAAGTACAGCTACACTAATAAAAGCTATAGCTGAAATAATAGCTGTTATAGGTTCATTATGCATCGTATCCACCTCCTTAATCTATCCAGTAGTTAGGTGCCTCCTGTGTAATATATATATCATGTGCATGACTTTCTCTTAATCCTGCATTTGTTATTTTTACGAATTTTCCTTTTTCTTGTAACTCTTTTATTGTTCTACTTCCTGTATATCCCATTCCACTTCTAAGGCCACCAACAAGCTGATAAACTACATCAGATAAAGGCCCTTTAAATGGAATTCTTCCTTCTATACCTTCAGGAACAAATTTTTCAAGATTTTCTTGAGAATATCTATCTGAAGAAAATCTTTCCTTCATAGCTCCTAATGAACCCATTCCTCTGTAAACTTTATATGATCTTCCTTGATAAAAGATTCTTTCTCCCGGTGCCTCTTCTGTACCTGCAAATAAACTTCCAAGCATCACTGCATCAGCACCTGCAGCTATAGCTTTTACTATATCTCCAGAATATCTAATTCCTCCATCTGCAATTATAGTTCTATCATATTTATGAGCAACTTCAGCACATTTTGCAACTGCTGTAATTTGAGGAACTCCAATACCTGCTACTACTCTTGTTGTACATATTGAACCTGGGCCAACACCTACCTTAACTCCATCTGCACCTGCTTTTATTAAGTCTTCTGCTGCTTCAGGGGTAGCAATATTTCCACCTATTACATCTAAATCAGGATATTTTTCTTTTATAGCTTCTACAGTTTTTAAAACTCTTACAGAATGGCCATGGGCTGTATCTACTATTATTATATCAACACCAGCATTTACAAGAGCTTCTACTCTTGCAAGTGTATCAGGACTTGTTCCTACAGCAGCACCTACTCTTAATCTTCCTTTCTCATCTTTACATGCATTTGGATATTGTTTTCTTTTTACAATATCTTTTATTGTAATTAATCCTTTAAGTCTTCCTTCTTCATCAACAACAGGAAGTTTTTCAACTTTATGTTTTTGTAAAATCTCAACTGCTTCATCTAAGGTAATACCTTCTCTTGCAGTTACAAGTGGAGCTTTTGTCATAAATTGTTCTACTGGTTTAGAATAATCTCTTTTATGTAAAAATCTTAAGTCTCTATTTGTTAAAATACCAATTAGTTTGTTATTCTCATCAACAACTGGCACACCCGATATCTTGTAAGTTGCCATTATTTCAAGAGCATCTTTAACAGTTTGGGTAGGCTTTATTGTTATAGGTTCTGAAATCATTCCACTTTCTGCTTTTTTAACTCTTTCAACTTCTCTTGCCTGATCTTCAATGCTCATATTTCTATGAATAATACCAATTCCACCTTCTCTTGCAAGGGCAATAGCAAGTCTATAGTTCGTAACAGTATCCATTGCAGCAGAAAGAAGAGGAATATTTAATTTGATATTTTTAGTAATATAGGTGCTAACATCTGTCTCATGCGGCAAAACATCTGATTTTTGTGGTAGTAGTAGAACATCATCAAAAGTTAATGCTTCTTCTATATTTTTAGGATCAAACATGATTGCTTATTTCCTCCAAAATAGGAATGTATAAAATTAAATATATTAATTTTAACATTATTTTAGAGGCTAAACATCTAAAAATTTAAATAAAATTAGCTGAATTTGAATTTTATAGTACTCCCTACAGATATATATAATCCAGACTCTTCTTTTATTTTGGGTATATTTTGTTTAAAGTCAAATTCTGCTAGTAATTCTAATTTTCCTTCAATTTCATCAACATCTTTTAAATCATTAAATTTTACAAAGTTAGTAAGATTTTTATTATCTATGAGATTTTTTACTTCATCAAGAATTTCTTCTTGAATTTTCCCTTCATCAGAATTTTTTTCTTGAATTTGAATTTTCCCTTTTTTAACAAATTTATAATGCATTTCTTCACTTGCAGGAGCTTGATTTATGTCTTCTTTTTCTAATTCTATTAAACCTAAGCCATAACGAGTATCACCACCTATAAAAACATTTTTTAAATTTTTCAAAATATCTTCAAAATTACTTATATCTAATCCAATATATCCAACCCAATAGATATTTTTAGGTAATATTACATCTATTTCATGGAGAGATTCATCTTTTGCACTTAATGTTTGAGGATTTATTGCTGTTGAAATATAAGTTGTTACAAACTCTTTTCTAAATTCTTTTTCAGATAAATCTCCTAAAAAAAACTCTCCATCCTTAAACTTTGGATATAAAACTTCATTTTCAATCATAGGATAAAAACAGGTGATATTTTCAAAAAGCTCTTCATTGTAGTTTCCTGTATTTTTAAAATATGCATTAGTCAAAGCGCCCCACATGGTTTGACCAGGAATAAAAAGTCTGGTTTCATTTATAACGCCATACTTGTTATATCCTATATGGATTGGTTGAATTTGTTTAAACTTTACCTTATACCAAACTTTATTATCTTCTTTACTCATTCTCAATCCTTCCAAGCTTTTGCGTGATATCTTGCATAAATTAAAGTTCTTTCTAAAATCTCTTTAAAAAATAAAAGCTTATGTAAATCCTTAGAAAGTTCTTCGAAAAATTTCTCCTTATCATCATAATCTATATCCATTATTTTCATTAATTCTTCTATTTTTTTAATGAAAACATCATCTATCTCTTTTGATTTGCAATAAACCCAGTAAGCATAAACACCATCATTTGCTAAAACACTTAAAGCTTTATCTATTTCATTTTTATATTTTGTTTTATCTTTGCCTTTAGTTTTTATTTCTTCTACTATCTTGTAGCCAACTTCATTTATTTTTGCGTCAAGATTCTCCATTTTCTCCTCCTGAAGCAGGATTCTCATTTTCCTTATAATTTAAACTACTCATTTTCAATCTCCCAAAACCTCTTGTTGTCATTCCACCTATTCCAAGAGTCTCAAAAAAATGTTTAGAATCTTCCAAAGCTTCACATACAAGTTTTATTTCAGGCAAAGTATCATCATTTAATCTTTTAAATATCCTTATATTCCCACTAAAAATTGTTCCTCTTGGTATTGCTTCACTTGTAAATAAAGCACCTTCTTTAGCCGCCCCAGTGATAGGATCTATAGAAACAGATGTTCTCACTTCTAAGTTAGAGTTTATAATATGAGAGAGTAATTGATCTGGAACTATTACTATATCTTTTCCTGATAATTCATAAAGATTTTTAAGTTTGTCAGTTTGAATATTTATACTTCTTACTTCATAAGGAAGATTTAACCATCCAAGATTTATATATTTGTTATTTTCTGAAGGATTTTCTAATACTATAGCTTTTTCTTCATTATTCTCTTTAGATTCTCCATTTTCTAATAATCCATTTTCTATTAAAATCCTTTTGGAAGTTATCCATTTGGTTCCAAATCTTGTATAGACTGGGAAAAATAAAATATGCAAATCACTAAAAAATAGCATCCCTTGGCTTGATATATCTTTTTTAGAAAATCCAAAAGCTTTACAAACTATACAATGCCCACAATGACCTGTTTTACTAGAAGGTGTTTCATTAATTTCTATATTTGGAGATTCATCTTGGCCAGCGCAAGTTATTCTTGCAATCTTATTATATTTCCAATATTCCCATTTTTTCCCATCTTCTTCTGGTTCATTTTTCCATTTATATCTTTCAAACTTTTCCTTTAAATTTCCATGAGATTCATACTCTGTACTATTAAAATCAGGTTTTTTGTCTTTTATCTCACTAATTAATTTTAAAGCCATATAATATCTCCAAGTTCCAGCCAAACTACTACCGGGTATTTTGGGAATATTTGTAATAGGATCTCTAACTATTGTATTGTCAACTCTTCCTATGGTATAACCACCTGTGCCTATGTATATTGGATCTGTTGAGATAGCAAAAATATCTATTTTTTTTGTTAGTGCTTCTCCCATTTTATATCTCCTTTAATGTAGTATGATAATATTCAAACATATCAATAAATTTTTTCATCTCCTTGAAACTATAATCTTTAATTCCAAACTTTGTTACATTTATATTTTCTCTTTTAAAAGTAGATTCCATAAACTTTTTAAAACTATCTTCATTGTTTTTCCAGTCTCGTAATTTTGAATAAATTAGACTTACTAATCTATGTAAAATGGCTGGTTTATTTTCAAATTCCTCTTTGAAAGCTTTAAATTGTGTCCATTCTTCCCAAATATAAGGTCTATTTGATTTTAGATCAGATGCTCTTTTCCCATTTTTATAATAAATATCATTTCTTCTTGAGTTTGTATCTAAAAATTCAAAATCTATTGTATTTGGATAAATTATAAATTCTTCAAAAGGATTATAATTTTTAACACCTTTACCTAAAGGTAAATTTAAAAATTCATAATCTGGATTAACATTTGTTTCATAAAGAGAGTAATAATCTACAGGATTATTACTAATTTTTTCTATATCATCACAACAATTTATACAAACTTTATCTTCTGTTTTTATATCTTCCCAATCTTTTATATCTCTTCTTATGTTTCTTAAAGCTTTTATACCTACATAAAGAGGTTTTTTGTAATCTTGAACAACTACTCCAATATGAAGAGGTAGTTTTCCATTTACATATTTAAAATGTTTATAATAAAGTTTTTGTATTTTTTCTATAACTTCATTAGTTTTATTAGCTGGAATAGCAAACTGCCAAGAGATAGGTGTAGGATCAATAATAGAAAAATATTTTTTGTATTTATTATCGTCTTTTATCTTTTCTAAAATCATGTTTTTTAAATAATTTTCAGGTAAATCTTGGATAATATTTTTAAAATTTTCTTTTTTTCTAATATCAGTTATACTTCCTAATATATCTCTTTTTACTTCTTCAAGAAAATTTTTAGTACTTTCCCAAATTCTTCTAAGTCTTGCTGGAGATGGATTTTTACGAAGTAAAAATTGAAGAATAAGTTTTGATAAAAATTCTATGTCTTTATCTGTAAGCTCATCCCATTTAATATTGCGTTTTTCAAAATCTATAATACTTTTATTGGATAAATTATTTTTTATAAACTCTTCCCAAATATCTCCTATGCTTCGTTCTAATAATAGATTTTTTATTTGTAAAATTGTAAAATTTATAGCAAATATTTTATATAAATGATCTTTACAAGTTTTACAAGGTTTAGTGTATTCATCAAAAGAAATTGATGCGCTTTCACTTATGATAATTCTTTTATTATCTTTATTAAAAAACTTATAATGTTTTAACCACTCCTCTTGTTGCAATAATTTTTTAACAAGCGGATTTTGTTTATTTGTACTTTTTTTTAGTTTGCCAAAATTATTTTCAAAAGGTTGTCTTATACCTTTATAATCAAAAAGAGATAAAAATTTTTTTATTTTATTTTCATCTTCTTCAGTTATTTCTAAATTTGTAATTACATCTTTTTCTAATTGTTTTTTTATAAAATTTATTAAATATTTAATGATCTCTGTATATTCATTAAAATTCTCCTTTCTAACCAATAAACTACTAAGCATTCTCCCATTTAACCACTCTTTAAGCTCAAATTTAAGAGTCATTAAAGCTATACGGCCATTTTCATCAGCAACTTCACCAGTCCATATAGTTTCTCCTTCTTGATTTTGAATCCAATTTTCTAACCTTCCCTCTCTTCTTTCCCTACAAATATCACACATTAAAGTTTCATCATCTTTGGTTGCAAATCTAACTTTGCAAACTTGACAGATACCTATTTTATCATTTCCTTTTTCTTTATCATTTTCTTTATCTTTATCTATTTCTTTTTCTTTATTTTTATCTTTATTTTTTTCTTTTTCTTTTTCATCATCATCATCTTTTTCTATTTCTATTTCTAGTTTTAAAAAGTTTTTCTTTGAATCATCTAAAAGTTTAGTCAAATTCATAATGCCGCGACTTGGCTTTGTTAAATCAAAACTTGGATATATTAATTCATCTTTTTTAAACTTTTCAGAAAAAACTTCTCTAACTTTATCATAAATTTTATCTTTTAAATCTTGAGTATTTTCAAAGCTTTCTGGAACTAAAAAATATATCCCTGTTTCATCTCTATAGATTTCATTGCCTAAAGGATATTCTATTTCAATAATCTCTTTTATTTTATCTTCTACTTCCTTAGATGCTTTTCTATACCAGCTTATATGGGCTGGTTTTAAACCTTTTTCAGCTAAAGCCAATTTATCATATTGAATGCCTAAAATACTCCATTTAATATTTTGAGGATTGTTAATATATTTTTCCTTTGCTTCTTCTAAAGATGAAGAATTTATTATTATTTCAGCTAAAGCTGACTTAAACATAGTAGAGCTCATATAAGCTTGATCAAATAAGGTTACATCATTTATAGGAAAGCGAGTGTCACTTAAAAGATTTGAATACCAACTTTTTACCTCTTTTAAAACGAACTCTCTTATTTCTTTCCAGTTTGGATTATTAAACCACTTATTTTTTTTAAATTCTTCGTTTAAAGCTATAAAAAAACATTTTCTCTTGTCATCAAAATAATATTTATTTACATCTTTAATATAACTACCAAAAGCATTTGAAATCCACAAAGAATTATTTAATTGTTCTTTTGGTGAACCTTTATCTATGCCAGAATTTATATTTTCACACCCTTTAAAAAATATATTTTTTATAAAATCACTATTTGAAGCATTTCCTTTAAAAAACTCTATCCATTTAATTTTTTCATTATTTATTTCAACTTCTTCTTTAAAAATAAACTCTTTTAATTTAGGATTAATTTCTTCTAATTCTTTTCCAAAATAACTCTCATTATTATTATTTTCCTTGTAATAATCCTTATAGCTGCTAAATTTTTGCTCTTCATTTGGAAAATATTTCTTCCAAAAACCTATATGTGTTTTTCCAAGATTAAAAAGCAAACTTCCAATTTCAGCTTTTAATATTTCATCTCTATTTTTTTCAATCATTTCCGCACTCATCTCCATTACTCCAAAAGCATTGAAAATCTATATCTTGACACTTACCCCATCCCAATTTTGTCTTGGCTCCAATGCCGTTTTCAAAAGCTTTTTTTATACATTTTTTTAAAAAATTCAAATCTCTTTCAGCCTCTTCTTTTATTGTTTCATTAGGAGCCATCACTTTATCAAAAGGAATATAAACAATTTGCAGTTTTCCTTTTGTTTCTTTTGGAACAACTTCATAATAAATAGGGTTTTTTCCAGCTTTAGTTCTACGATCGTGAGGATTTATCACTTCAAGAGATAAACTATCAAAAAATGTAGGATAAAATATAGCTCTTCCTTTTTGAGCTTGGATATTTTGTTCTTGGTATTTTTTGAATATATCTTCTAAATTATCATCTTTTTTGATACTAATTCCTTCTAATAGGAAAAATAACTTTAGTTTATTTTTATCTAAATTCTTATCATTTATTAATTCTCTAAAGTTTTCACTGCCAACTCCAAAAATTCTAAAATAACTTTTTAAATTTTCAATTGTCTTATTAGAATCATTATCTTTATTATTTTCATTAATTATATCTATTGCTGACTTTTTTAAAACTCCTTTCCAACTACTTCCTCTAATCATAGGAACTTTAAAAGCTTTATCCTTTAAACATGGATTATTTATTAAATAAAATTCATCATCATCATGAGAAAAATAGGGAGATTTTAATTTAAATTTTGCTTCTATTGCGAAAGAGTATGGGATTAATAGTTTTGTAAATTCTTTTAAGTTTTGTATTTGAGCTATATTATTAAAAGTTTCATTTTGTATATTTATTTGCTTCTTATTTTCTTGTTCTAAATTATATTTCAGATATTCAAGTGGAAAATTTTTGAGCTTATAATTTTTAAAATTTTTATCTGTAGGATTTGGATTTTTCCAGAAAGGAAATAATTTTTTTAAATCTTCTTCTGTATCTTTAATTTTAGTTTCTTTGTAATCTACATAAATTTTACAGAAATGAATATAATAAGAAAGATCGTCCTCAGTTTTATTGAGTATTGTTTCGTAATGCATTTTCAATTTCCTGTTTATATTTATTTATTATTTTATTAATATTATTAATATTAAGTAGAGAAATAATATGGCAAATACTATTACTATTATCAATCATAGAAAAATAAAAATTTGAAGCTTCACCCTTTTTCCCGAAATTTTTATCTCTAAATTCTTTTCTTTCCTTTTTTCTCAAAAAATATTTTATGTTATATCCTAATATTTTTTTATTTTTAATTTTATCTTTTGCTATTTCTTTTATGTCCAAAGAATCCCAAATTACAATTTGCTCATCACGAATATTTTCATTATATTCATTTAAATCTCTTAAATTTTCATATTTTAATTTCACAAAACCAAAACCAAAGGATTTTTTCCCACCAAGAAGGATAAATTTATCTTCATAAAATTTTAAAAATCTTAAGAACTCATCTTTAAAATTAGGAGAAATTTTAAAATCAACTTGTATATTTTCTATGTATTTGAGTTCTTTTTTTCCATTAAATAAAACTTTTTTTGTCCAAAAATCTGTATTTATTAAAAATTCTGTATCTATATCATCTAATTTAAGAGTATTTAAATCATATTCCATATTCTCTATCTCTACTCTACTTTTCCAGCCAGTGCAACCAAAAATTCTTGATGGCAAAGATATTCCCATTTGAGCTAATATTTCATCAGATATTTCTTCTAAATCAATATCTTGATTATTGTTTTGATGTTTTATGATTTTTTCTTTTAATTTTTTTAGGAATTTTTTATAATCTAAGCTTTCTTCATATTTGACTTCTATCCCTGCAAAATGGCAATAAACTTCAAACCAAAATCTAAGACTTCCAATAATAGATGATGGTTTTAATTCTGAGCATTCTTGCCATGCATCTCCGGTAAAAACAGGTGTTATTGTTTCAAACTCTACTGAAAAAGATTCCTTCCCCATCTTTTATCCAAAATATTTTATATGCACTGAAATTTTAAAAAAATTTTTTATAAATTTCAACCTGTTAATTAATTCCTTATAGGTAGGCTACAAACAAGTTATAGAGTAGGGTAGAGAAGATGAATGAATACATAGGTTTCAATTCCTTATAGGTAGGCTACAAACTATAGAGGAAATTGACGAAAACCTTGAGTATTATGGTAGTTTCAATTCCTTATAGGTAGGCTACAAACGGAGAAGATGTATTTTTATATGTAGAAGTTCCTAATGAGTTTCAATTCCTTATAGGTAGGCTACAAACATAAATAAAATAAACACCTTCCACACACACATAGACGGCGTTTCAATTCCTTATAGGTAGGCTACAAACAAGGAATCCTCATCTTCACAAGTTTCTCATTGAAAAAGGAAGTTTCAATTCCTTATAGGTAGGCTACAAACGATTTTGCGAGGCAAGCCTGTCTGTGAGCGTGTTTCTGCGTTTCAATTCCTTATAGGTAGGCTACAAACCTTGCTTCAATCTTGAAAAGACTAAACTTACAAGCACGTTTCAATTCCTTATAGGTAGGCTACAAACAATTGGAAAACACCAATTTTTTATGCAATAGATGATGATTGTTTCAATTCCTTATAGGTAGGCTACAAACCCTTTATTCTTTATTCATATTCTATTGCCAAGAAACCAGCATAAATATTAGCTATATTTAAAATTTACATCAAAAAAATTTCCTTGTCAAATTGAGTTTATTTTCTGTCGACCTTCAATCCTGTAAAAATCCTTAGAGATCGACAAATCAGCATCATTATTAGCTTAGAGTTAAATTTTGGCAAAATTTTAACATCTTAAAAGCACTAAAATTTCCCTAAAATTACCCGATCGACAAATTTTTAAAACCACATTCGTAAGCCAATAAGAGAATTAAAATAACTTGTATCTTTTCCTGCTTGTTCAGCACTATTTTTGGTAACTCCAAGAAGTTTTGTATATGAAAATCCAATATATGGAGCAAATTCTCTTTTAAATTCATATCTCAATCTAAAACTTAACTTTACATTGTTTATACCTGAGCCTATACCAATTTCTTCTATTTTTGAGAATGAAAATTTAGTATCAAGCCTTGGTTGCAGAATAAGTCTTTGTGTAAGTAAAAGATCATATTCTGCTTCAAAATCTCCATAAATTTCACCTTTAGAGGTTAATCTAAAATTAGTATCTATTTCAAAATAGTAAGGAGCAAGGCCTTTTAGGCCTATAACAGCCATAGTTCTATCTTTAGATACATTCCCATAAGAAGAAGTATATCCAATACCTCCTCTTATGTCCCAAAAAGGAGAAATTAATTTTCCATATAATAAATCTAATCTTTCAATATTGCCTTCTTCATTTTTAAAACTATGTTCACCTTCTAATTCTATCCAAATTCTTCTATAATCACCACCATACCAACTGGTTATCTCGTAGTCAAAATTATTTTTATCATTGTATTCTAATCTATCAAAAAGGAACTGGCCATAGTATAATGGCTTCATCTTTTTTACAGGATAAAATTTATATTTCTCATTATTTTCAGCTATAGATAATCCTATTATAGATAGGCTAATAATTATTATTTTTTTCAACATGATTTACTCCTCCAAAATTAACAAACTTGTAAGACCCTAAACATACCTGTATGCATATGGTACAAGATGTGGCAATGAAATGCCCAATTCCCAAGAGCATCATTATCAATTTCAACACAAACTTTTTCTGCTGGCTTTATATTTATAGTATGTTTTCGTGGAGAGTATTCACCATTACCATTTTGAAGATACATCCACATACCATGAAGATGTATTGGATGATCCATCATTGTATGATTTATGAAAACAAGTCTTACTCTCTCTTTATATTTTGTTTTTATTAATTGATGGAACTCAGAACTCCAATCTTTACCATCATAGGAATACATTTTCCATATATATCTTTCCATATTTCCTGTAAGATGTATATCTATTTGCCTTTCTGGATTTCTTATTTCAAAAGGTTTTATACTTTTTAAATCTGCATAAGTTAAAACTTTGTGTTTTACATTTTCAAAACCTACTCCTGGATCATTAAGCCTACATATAGGATTTTTCATGACCATTGCAGCATCAGGTCCAAAACTATTTGGAATTTGCATAGGTTTACAATTACATAAATATTTCATAGGGTTCATATGATGTTGCATTTTATGATGCATTCCCATTGCTATCATACCTCTTGTTGAAGGAGGTCTTCTCGGAGGAACAGGAGCTTCCATGCCTATTTTAGGTGCAAGAGTCCCTCTTGTATATCCGCTTCTATCCATTGTTTCTGCAAATATAGTATAAGCTTTATTTTCCATAGGTTGGACTATAACATCATAAGTTTCTGCAACAGCTATTCGAAACTCATCTACTTCTACTGGCTGTACATTTTGCCCATCTGCTTGTATAACTTTCATTTTCAAACCTGGAATTCTTATATCAAAATAAGTTGTTGCTGAAGAGTTAATAAATCTTAATCTTATTTTTTCACCAGGTTTAAAAATAAATGTAGGGTTTTCTTCTTTTGTCATTCCATTAATAAGATATATATATGTTGAGGCTGTAACATCTGCTATATCTCTTGGATTCATTCTCATTCTTGCCCACATAAGTCTTTCTTTGATAGTGTATTCAAGGCCTTTTGTTTTAATATCATTAAATAAATCTTGAATAGTTCTTTTTTGATAGTTATAATATCCATCCCATTTTTTTAGATGCATTAATACTTTATAAGGATCTTCAAATGTCCAATCTGAAAGCTGAATTACATAATCTCTATCATATTCAAAAGGCTCAGGATATTTAGGATCTATTACTAAAGGACCATAATGACCAAGTTGTTCTTGCAAGCCTGTATGGCTGCGATACCAATATGTTCCAGACTGAACAACAGGGAAACGATATGTAAAACTACTTTTAGGTGGTATTCCTGGGAATACTACTCCTGGTACACCATCCATCTTATTAGGTAACCTAATACCATGCCAATGAATAGATGTTGATTCATTTGTCTCATTTATAACTTTTATTATTGCTTCTTTTCCTTCTTTAAGCTTTATAAGAGGAGCAGGAAAATTTCCATTAAAAGTAAATGCTCTTCCTTGTCTCTCTCCTATATCTATTTTCTCCTTTTATATAACTATTTCATATATAACAGCATTTTCATTTTCTTTTCTATCTGCTATATGGAAACCTCTGCATGAGGCATAAACAGGTAAGGATTTAGTTAGTATGCTTAAAGCTACTGATGATACTGAAAATTTTAATAAATCTCTTCTATTTATTTTCATCACTTAACCTCTTTTTAAATAAAAATAAATATAAATATAGTATAGTAATAGCATAGTAAATTATGCAAAGTTTCAAGTATTTTTAATTAAAGGTATTCAGTTTTAAAGTTGCTTTTTATTAAAAATCAAAAACTACTCTTTAACTAAATATATAATTAAAAAATACTTTGAATATTTTTATAAAGTGTATATAATTTAAAGTATTAATATAATCAAAAGGAGTTTAACAACTATGGAAACAAGTAGTTTACAGCAACAAAAAGCAATACAGATAGAAAAGTCTAATTTAATTGCTAAAACTTATGGTCTTTTATCCTTAGGATTTCTTTTAATGGCTTTAGGTACAGTTGTTGGTCTTCAATTTGTACCTCAGCTATTATCCTTAGGTAAATGGGGATTTTTGATAGTTTCTCTTGTAGTAACTATTGGAACTATGGTTCTTGCTTTAATGAATCAAAAGAATGCTCTGGGCTATTTATTTTTCTTTGCATTTACTTTTTCTATTGGATTTTTTGATGCTCCTGCTATTGCAGTTATTTTTTCTTCAGCAGTATTGTTAGAAATATTTAAGCAAGCATTTTTATTAACAGCTATCATTACAGGAAGTTTAACAGCATATGCTTTTATTACTAAAAAAGATTTTAGTTTCTTAGGTGGATTTTTATTTACAGGTTTAATTTTAGTTGTAATTATGGCTGTTGTTGGTTTATTTTGGCATAATACTACCTTATCTTTTGTAATGTCTGGAATTGGTGCTTTAGTTTTCTCTGGATTTATTCTTTATGACACTTCAAGACTTATTCATGAAAAAGGTACACCTATTGAAATAGCTATAGCATTATTCTTAGATATAATTAACCTATTTTGGATGTTATTTAATCTTTTAAATATCCTAAAAGGCGAAGAGTAAATGTACTGGTAATAATGTTTTTAAATAAGGAATTTTCTATGTTTTAAAATTAAATATTAAGCTTTTGTAATAATTTCAAAGAAGTATAGGTTTCTATATCTGGAGAGTAAAAGTTTTCATCATTAGTTAAAATAATATTACATTTATTATTTTTTGCTAAGGTATATTGTAAGGTGTCTTCTAAATCTTTAGATTTTGGATTTTTTTCCATTAGAGTTATTGCTTCTTCAACTTCTTCATTAGAAAATGGAATAAGTTTGTATACATCTAAAGAATCCTTTATATTATATAAAGCGTTTTTTTTTATCTTCTTTTTTTAGAATATAATAAACTGTTGTTAATAAATCACAACTTGTATAAAGATTAATCTCTTTTATAGATAAAAGATAACTAATTACTTTTGTAGATGACTGATTATTTTTCCTTTTTTTGTCGAAAACATCAATAATTATATTTGCATCTACGAAAACATTTTTAATATTCACTACCTTGTTCCTCTTTTAGCTCTTGAAACGTTTTATTTTTTGTAATGCCTGCGAAAAAATCTGCTCTTTTTATAATTCTATTAAAAGCTTTCATCCTTTTTTTAACCTGATATTCTCTAAATTTTTCTTTTAGAAGTTCCTCAATTAATACACTTTGAGGCTTTTTGTAGTATTTAGCCATTTCTTTTAATTCTTTATCTGCAACTTCTGAAAGAACTATATTTTTCCTAACTTTCATTTTCTACTCCTTTCTATTGTTCTACACACTATGTGAATATATATTTAAAATTTATTATGTCAATAAATTTATGTATATTTTAATATATATAAATCTTCTGTGTCTTTCTATCCAGATTTATAGTTTTTTAACTTTTTATAACATCTAAAAGCTCTTTTTTAACTTTATCTAAAAGGTTTTCATCTGTAATTTTTTTCATATCTTTTGTTCTTACATAAAATGAATCTCTGGCTCTTTCTCCTTGAGTTGTAGCTTTTACTATATGAACATATAAATCAAATTTTGAAAGAACCTTTATTATGTCAAATAAAAGCCCTATTCTATCTTCTGCAGAAATATCAAAAATTGTATAGCTATCTGATGTTTTATTGTCTATTTTTACAAATGTTGGTGGTGGTATTGTTCCTGCTTTAAAACCTTTATATTTTATAGTTTTTACTATATCTTCAAAAGTGATAATTCCTTTTCTATAATCTTCAAAAATCTGAACAAATTTTTTGAATTTTTCTTTATCTACTGCTTCTAAAGCTGGCGTTGAGATATGGGCTTCTATTAATACTGTATTGTCTTTTCTTGTGAAACTAAAGATAGATAAAATATTTATATTCATAGAACTTAAAATACCTGTAAAAATTAGTAATGGATTTTCAATATCAGAAACTGCAATTATTAATTCGGAAAAACCAACAGTTATATTTTCTTCAAAAATAAATTGTGGATCTCCTGTTTTTAAAAGTTCATACTCAAGTTCAAAATGTTTTAATATATCATCTAAAGATGTAGAGATAATATAATAATCAGAAACTCTATTTAAAAATTTATTTGCTACTTCTTTTGAGTATTCTTTTTCAAGAATTGCTTTAATTTCTTCTTTTTTCTTTGCAAGCTGTCTTTGATGATGCTCTTCTGCTGATATTCCTTCTTCTAAAATCTGATATGCTTTATAATAAAGCTCTAATAAAAGTGCATTTTTCCAGTCATTCCATGCATTAGGACCTACTGCATTTGCATCACACCAAGTTAAAACAGTTAACATTTTTAAAAATTCTTTATTTTTAACCTTTTTAATAAAATCATTTAATACTTTGGGATCATTTAGATTTCTTCTTTGGGAAACTTTAGCCATTTCAAGATGATATAAAACTAACTTACTTACAATTTTTGCATCTCTTTTTGAGTATCCAAATCTTGTCAAAATATCATAAGCCATCTGAGAACCGAGGACACTATGGTCTGTGTTATGTCCTTTACCTATATCATGTAAAAAAATTGCCCATATTAAAAGATCTTTTCTTTCTATCTCTTTATAAATTTCATAATATGGTTTTTTTTGTGGATTATCTGCTATTTTTAAACCTTCAAGCATCTCAACTGCTTTTATTGCATGGGCATCAGTTGTATATTTGTGGTAAGTATCATACTGGAAATGACATCTTTGATAACCAAATTCTGGGATAAGTTCATCTATTACGTAAAATTCTTGCATTTTTCTTATTGTATTTGGAAGATTTTTCACATCTGAAAATATCTCTCTCACTAATTTTTTTATATCATTTCTATGGATATTTTCTTTTAAAGATTTTTCATTTTTCCTAAGTAAATACTCAAGCTGAGAAGAAAAGTCAAGATAATATTCTTTAAAATATTTAAATGCTTTTAATATATTTATTACATCATTTTCAAACTTTTCTTTATTTATAATATCAAGCTCTGTAGAATTTCTAATAAATACATCATCTATTGGTATATATTCTTCAAAATAGTTTTGCTGTGTAAGATTTTTTAAAATTCTTTTTGTTATTGTGTTAATAGATTTTGCATTTAGATAATAAAATCTCATCATCTGTTCTATAGATGCTCTAAGTTGATCTATATCATCATTTTCTTGAGCATATCCAAGCTTTTTAGCTACTTCTTCTTGAAGTGGAAATACAAGAACATCGCATTTTTTATTGCATATAAGATGCATTTGGTTTCTTATTCTAAGAATAAAATCATAAGCTCTAATAAGTTCAACATATTCTTCTTCTAATATTATATTTTTTTCTATAAAATATTTATAATCTTCAACATTGTCTAAAACTTTTGCTATCCAAAAAACTTCATGAAAATCTCTTAATCCGCCTTCTCCTTCTTTAACATGAGGCTCCATCATATATATACTACTTCCTGTTTTTTGGTATCTTTGTTTTCTTGCTCTTAATGTTGCATTTATATACTCATTTCTTTTTCTTTTAATTAAATTTTTAAATCTTTTAATTAGATTTTTGTATATATCTTCATTTCCCCATAAAAATCTTCCTTGAAGTAAAGAAGTTGCAACAGTTAAATCTTTATCTGAAAGTTTCATAAATGTTCTTATATCTCTTGGTGAAAAACCTATATCTACTTTAAGGTCTAAAAGAAGATAATAAAAGCTTTCTAAAGAGGCTTTTAAATTTTCAAAATTTTCTTCTTTAAAAACTAAAGAAATATCTATATCTGATTTAAAACAAAGTTCCCTTCTTCCATATCCTCCAAGTACAACTATTGATACATCTTCTGGATTCTCAAATGAAAGCTCTGCAAATTTTTTTATAGTTTCATCTGTTAAATCTGATAAAGCCCTGACAGTATTTAGTCCTGTTTCTCCTTTATAATGTTTTTCTATAATTTCTTCTTTTTTCTGAAAATAATTATTTAGAATTTTTTTTCTATCATCTATATTTACAGTTTTCATTATTTTCTACCTACATACTTTTTTATTTCATCTAACGAAATTTTATAATATATTGGTCTTCCATGGGGGCATAAATTTGGATTATTTGTTTTTAACCAGTTTTCTAAAAGAGAGTAAGCTTTTTCTTCATTTAATCTATCTCCTGCTTTAACTGACATTTTACAAGCAATATTTGAGAAAATTTCTTCAAAAGATATATTTAGATTTCCTGTTTCTAAAATCTCTCTAAGAGCATTTTCTGCTTCATTTTGTTTTAAATTGTAAGGAATAGCTTTAAGCAAAACTATATTTTCTTCTATATCAAACTCAAACCCAATATTTTTTAGTTTATCTTTTAATATATTTAATCTTTGGATTTCATCAGGTGCAAAAGATAGTTTTGAAGGTATTATTAGTCTCTGAGAAGGAATATTTCCTTTTTCTAAAAACTCTTCCATTAACATCTCATAAAAAATCCTTTCATGGGCTACATGCTGGTCTATAAAATAAACTTCTCCATTAAAATATGCTATTAAAAATGTATCTTCTATCTGTCCTATTATCTCAAAATTTTTCTTTGCATTGTAAGTGGCTGTTTTTTGTTTTAATTGATCAGTTTCTTCTTTCTTAAACTGATATGAAATAGATTTAAATTTATTAAGATTTTCATTTAAAGCTCCTTTTATTAATGAAACAACAGAAGATTCTTTAACAAATTTAACTTCTTCTTTTGCAGGATGAACATTAAAATCAACAAAATAAGAAGGAAATTGAAAAAATAGAATATAAAAATTATCTCCTATAATACTTTTTATAGTATTTTGAATTAACCAATTTCTAACAGGTCTTCCATTTATGAAAATATATTTTTTCTTTGTAATATATGAAGATGTTGATATTAAACCTTTAATAGTTCCAATATTTCCTTCATATTCTATCTCTATTAAATCCTTTTCATTTTCTTTTCCAATAATATTTAAAACTCTATCTTTTAAGGTGGAAGGATAAAAGTTATAAAGCTGTTTTCCATCTACAGTTATAGATAAATATTTGTCTGTATGCAAGAATGCATATTTTGAAAAAACATCAAGTATATGTATAAGTTCTGTTCTATCTGATTTTAAAAATTTTTGTCTTGCTGGTATATTAAAAAATAGATCTTCAACTATTACAGATGTTCCAATACCACAGCCAGTTTCTTTAAAATGTTTTATATTTCCTCCTTCTATATAAAGTTCATATCCTACTGGGTTTCCTAAGGTTCTTGATATTAATTTAAATTTAGATACTGCTGAAATACTTGCTAAAGCTTCTCCTCTAAAGCCATAAGTTTCAAGATTAAACAAATCATCTTCTGAAAAAATTTTACTTGTTGTAAATCTTTTTACTGCTTTTGGAATATCATCAGGTTCTATACCAGTTCCATTATCTTTTACTTTTATTAATCTTTTACCGCCTTTTTCTATAAAAACTTCTATTTTATTGGCACCAGCATCTAAGGAGTTTTCTATTAGCTCTTTTAAAACATTTGCTGGCCTTTCTATTACTTCTCCTGCAGCTATTTTATTTATTACATTTTCTGGAAGTTGTTTTATTTTCATTTAAACCTCTATACTACTTGCATTTATATAAATATTGTCATATTTTAATTAATAATTAATTTAAAAATTATAAACAAAGGAGGGCTTGTCAATGGCAGTAAGAAAGTTAGAAAAATCAGAATGGGAATCTTATTTTGATGAATGGGACAAAAAATACAGAGAAGGTCAAGTGCCAAAAAGAGATGTAAAGATTGAACTTGTAAACGAAGATTTAGGAGATCAAATTGAAACTTGGTGGCAAGAGTTAATAGGTCTTGATTATGATCCTAAGAATGATATTTTTGAAATTGCTGCGGAAAGACATGATCATTTAATAAGAAAACCTACTGAAATTTATGTAGATGAAGAAAATGGAGATATTAAAAATTTAGAAGTTATTCAATGGGATGGAACAAAGCATATAATTTCATTCAAAACTAAATAATTAATGAAACTCCCCTTTTAAAAGGGGAGTTTTTTATTTTGATCCACAGATATAACTTACTCCTTCAGTAGTTTCAGCCCAATGTTTTGTTTTAGGTTTTATTATTAACATATCTCCAGGTTCAAGTATTACTTCGCCAGTTTCATATCCAATTTTTACCTTGCCTTTATAAACCCATCTTACTTCTTCATAATTATGAGTATGCCAGTCGTAAAATGTATTTGGGCTATCTGTCCAACTATATATAGAATGGTATCCTTCCTTTTTTAGTATATCTTTTATCTTTTCTATATCAGTAATACCTGTTTTTACTACTTGTACATCCATTTTTCTACCTATGCAACAATATTTTCAGGATTTCCTTTTAAAAATGATTCTATATTATCAACTGTTATATCAAGTATTCTTTGTAAGGCATCTCTTGTATTATAAGCATTATGTGGAGAAACTATTACATTTTCTTGTCTTAATACATAATAAGCTTCTAAAGCTTTTTTTAGTTTTGTTGCTGGTAAATGCTCTTTCTTTAAAAATTCTTCTTCAATTATTACATCTTCAGCTTCAAAAGTATCTAAAGCTACACCACCAGAAAGTCTTCCTTCTCTTAATGCTTCAATTATAGCTTCTGTTTCAACTACTGGTCCTCTTGAAGTATTTATAAGCATAGCATCTAATTTCATTAATTTAATATTAAATCTATTTATTAAATGATGAGTTGACTTAGTATAAGGTACATGTAAAGTAACAATATCAGAATTTGATAAAAGCTCTTCTAAACCTACATATTTGACTCCATACTGTTCAATTAGATTTTGCTTTTTAGATCTATCATAAGCAAGTATATTCATACCAAAACCATGTGCTATTTTTGCAACATAAGAACCTATTCTACCTGTACCAATTATTCCAATAGTTTTTCCCATAATATCAATACCCATTAATCCCTGTCTTGAAAAATCGCCTCTTTCTATATTTAAAATCATTGTTTTAAATTTTCTTGCAAGAGCAAGAATCAGACCAAATGTATATTCAGCAACGGTATTATTACCATATCCGGGAACATTTGAAACCTTTATTCCTTTCTTCTTTGCATACTCAATATCTATATGATCAAATCCAGTAGAACGAGTAACAATATATTTAAGATTAGGCATGCTATCTATAACATCTTTTGTTATTTTGGAATAAATAAAAACACTAATTATTTCTGCATCTGAAAAATTTTTAACATTTGTATTGTCAAGTTCTTCATTTAAAAATTTAACTTCAGCATCAATATTTTTTTCTTTTAGTCTTCTTTCAATATGGATTTTTTCCCAGTTTTCCACTTCAAAAAAGTATATTTTCATAATAAATACCCCTCTTTTATTTTTGTTATAATTAATACTAAATTCAATTTTAAATTTAGTCAATTAAAAGGAGGTTTTAAGTTGAGCATAAAAGGAAGAGTTTGGAAGTTTGGAGATGATATTAATACAGATGAAATAATTCCGGCAAGATATTTAATCACAACAGATCCAAAAGAGCTTGCAAAACATGTAATGGAAGATGCAGATCCAGAATTTCCTAAGAAAGTTAAAGCAGGAGATATTATAGTAGCAGGTAAAAATTTTGGATGTGGTTCATCAAGGGAGCATGCCCCACTTGCTATTAAAGGTGCTGATATCTCAGCAATAATAGCAGAAAGTTTTGCAAGAATTTTTTATAGAAACGCAATAAATCTTGGAATGTTAGTTATAGAATCTGAAGAAATAGCAAAAGAAACAGATGAAGGAGATGAACTTGAAATAGATTTAGAAAAAGGGGTTGTAAGAAATTTAACAAAAGGAAAAGAATATAAATTCAATCCACCACCTGAAGATTTAAAGAAAATTCAAGAAAAAGGTGGCTTAATGGAGTATGCGAAAGCTAAATTAGAGGAAAAGTAATGCCTTTTAAAAATATTTTAGTGTGTGTTGATTTTACAGATATATCAGATGCAGTGGTAAATTCCGCTGCAGTTTTATCTAAGGTTTTCAACGCAAAACTAAATCTTTTAACAGTTGTAGAACAACCTATTGTTTTTTTACATGAAGATTTTGAAGGGGTAATAGAACCTGAAGAGATTGAAATCTTAATAGAAGTTGAGAAAAATTTAAGAAAAGAAGCAGAAGAAAAATTAAATAAATATGCTGAAAGCTTAGCAAAAGAAAATATAGAAGTAAAAACTATTATAGAAGTATCAGTAGATATTGCAGATACTATTTTAGATAATATTGAAAATGAAAAAGTAGATTTAGTAATAATAGGAAGTCATAAAAAAGGTTTATTAGATAAACTTTTACTTGGAAGTGTTTCTGAAAAGATAATAAATAAATCACCTGTATCAACTTTAGTTATAAAAGGAAGACAGATTGAAAAATTAGAAAAGTTATTAGTTGGTTATGATTTTCTACCAAATTCTAAAGAAGCTTTACATTTAGCAGAAGAAATTGCTGAAAAAACTAAAGGTGAAATCTTTATAGTTCATGGAGATACTGACTCCAAAAATACTCATATTATTTCTATTTATAAATCAGTGCGAGAAAAAAAAGAGAAATTACTTAAAGATATTATAGAAAATCTAAAACAAAAAGGAATAAAGGCAAAATATGAGATTTTAGAAGAAAATCCTGTTGAAGCAATATTAGATGAAATAGAAAAATATAATCCTGATTTAACTATCGTAGGTAAAAGAAAATCATCAAAAATAAAAAGATTATTTCTTGGTTCTACTGCTTTAAAAATTGTAAAAAATTCATCATACCCAGTCTTAATAGTAAGGAAAGAAAATGATTAAAAAATTATTATTATCAAGTATATTTTTATTTAATTTTTCATGTGCGGCAATTTCAAATACAGAAGATGCTTATTATTATTATGTAGTATGTAAATATGCCAGTGAATCAAAAGATTACGAATCAGCCCTTGAACTTTGTGATAAAGCAAGACAAGAATTACCAGATACAAAGCAGATTTATAAAGATGAGATTTTTATTGCTTTAAGATTAGATAAAACAGAAAAAGTAGAACAACTTTTAGAAGAATATATAAACAGATTTAATAAGCCAGAAGATTATATATTTGTTGCAAACACTTACTATCATTTAAGGAAAATAGATAAAGCTATATCTGTTTTAGAAGAAGGACTAAAAAAATATCCAAATAACTTAGATATCCTTTCATATTTAGCAGACTTTTATATTAAAAACGGAAAAATAAAAAAAGCTGAAAATATTTTAAAAGAAATAACAAAACATAAAGAGTATAAAAAATTAGATAAAGTTTATTATATTCTTGCAAGAATTGAACTTTCAAAAGGAAATATAAAAAAGGCTATAGAATATCTTGAAAAATCTTTCAAATTAAACAAAAAAAATCCAGAAGTTTATGTTCTTCTTGGAGAGTTGTACAGAGAACAAGGAAATTATAAAAGAGCAGAAGAGATTTATAAGCAAGTATTAGCTGTTAATCCAAAAGATTATGAAGCATTAAATAGATTATTTCAGATTTACGTAGATACAGATCAGTATGAAAAAGCAAAAGAAATAATAAATGATATTACAAAACTTTACCCATCATCAAAAGATAGTCTGTTAAAAGAGTTTTTATTATATCTTAAACTTGGTCAAGTTAATCAGATAATCCAAAAAATAGAAAATATTGCAAAAAAATATCCAGATGATTTAAATATCCAATTTATACTTGGAATGGCTTATGAATCTTTAAAAGAGTATAAAAAAGCAGAAGAGATTTATAAAAAAATACTAAAAAAAGAACCTAAAAATGAAGAGGTTCTAAATAGACTTGTCTCTTTATATGTTCAAAATAAAGAATACGACAAAGCTATAGATATTTTAAATGAAGCATATTCTTATAATCCAGATAATTACCATATTTTGGTTTTAATGGCAGAAGTAGAAGATGAAAGAGGAAATACAAAAGAAGCTATAAAGCTTATAAAAGAAGCATTAGAGATAAATTCGCAAGATCCAAAATTATATTTTTATCTTGCAATATATTATGACAAATTAAATAAATGGAAAGATGCAGAAAAAGCATTAAAAAAAGCTTTAGATATAAGACCAAACTATTCTGATGCTTTAAATTACTTAGGATATTCATACATAGTAAGAAATATAGATATAGACAAAGGTATTGAACTTGTGAAAAAAGCTTTAAAATTTGCACCTGAGAATCCTGCATACCTTGATAGTTTAGCTTGGGGATATTATAAAAAAGGAAAATATCAGGAAGCTTTAAAATATATGTTAAAAGCTTATCAGCAGATAAAAGATGATCCAGTTGTTTTATATCATTATGGGGCTATTCTTGAAGCTATAGGAGAAAAGAAAAAAGCAAAAGAGATGTATGAAAAGGCTTTAAATCTGTTGTCGAAAATGAAAGAGGAGCCAGAAAAAGGTATAACTATGGAAATTAAAAAAAGGCTTAAGAGTTTAAAATGGTAAGAATATTAGCTATTTTTTTAGTTTTTATATTTTCCTGTAGTGTAAAAAAAGAAAGCTGTAAACTGCAAATTGAAAATTTAAAACAAGAGCAACAAAAACTACCAAAAAGCTTTAAAACAAAAGGGTTAGTTTACTTAAAAGGTTTACCTGCTATTTTTAAAGGATATTTTAATAAAAATGAAAAAATCTCTATTTTCACTCCTTTTGGGCAAAAATTAGCTTCTTTTGAAAAAAATGAAGATCTGGTATGTATAGAATTTAATGGTTTAAAACAATGCGGGAAAAACTTATTATCTATTTTAGATATAGACATACCTATAAATCTAAAAAATATTATTCTTGGGAAAGTAGATATTGAAAATGCAGATAAAGTTTATTGTAGTGAAGAAGGAGTTATTGTGGAAAAAGATAATATCAAATATATTTTTGAGAAGAATAGATTGAAAAAAGTTATTTACCAAAATTATAAACTTATATATTCATATTATGAAGATAAAAAAGTAATAAATGTATATGATGGTGATAGGAAAATAAGCTCTATATCCATAAAAAGTATAGATAAAATTTAGATGCTGTTTATTGGAGCCAAATTGGACTGGAAGAATAAATGGTTAAATAAAGCTAAAGAGCATTATAAAGCAGGCTTAAAACTATACAATGAAGGCTTTTACAGAGATAGTTTATCAAGGCTTTATTACAGTGCTTATTCTTTAATGGTAGCAGAATGTGGTAAAGCCCCAACTGGAAGATGGACTCATAAGGGAATATTGAAACCATTTTTTAAAAGTATTTATCTAAAAGAAAAGACTTTAAGTAAAACAAATTCTGAGAGGCTAAAAGAATTTTACGAAAGAAGAAGAATTGCTGACTATGAATTAGATACTATAGAAAAAGAAGAAGTTAAGACATATATTGAACTTATAGAAAATATTTTTGAGGTAGTAAAAAATGATTAAACAAAAGATTCTTGTTGATCTTATCCAAGAAATACAAAATAATTTAAATAAGGCTAATTTACCTTGTAATGTAAAAGTAGATATTGGAAAAGCTATAGAAGGAGCAGATATAGGGTTAAAGGTTTATGTAGATTGTAAAAGAAATTGGAAATTACATGATCATATTAATAGTATTATTCAGGAAGTTTTAGAAAAGGAAGATTTAATAGCATTCATAGATTGGCATTATAAAAATAATGAATGAAATTTAAAATGTTTATAAAAGTTTGTGGAATAACAGATAAAAAGCAAGCAAAACAGATAGAAGATTATGGAGCTACACATATAGGAGTTATCCATTTTGAGAAAAGTCCAAGACATATAAATATTAATAAGATTAAAGATATAAAAGAAAATTTACAAAAATCTAAGCTTGTAGCAGTTGTAGTTAACCCTACGGAAGATTTAGTAAAAAAACTTTTAGATATTACTGATATTATCCAGTTTCATGGAGATGAAAGTTTAGAATTTATAAAAAAGTTTCCAAAAGAAAGAGTAATTAAAGCATTTAGAATAAAAGATGAAAATTCAATAGAAAAAATTAAACCCTTTGTTAATGAAAATTACTTAATCTTAATAGATGCATATTCAGAAAAAGAGTATGGAGGAACTGGGAAACAGATAAATCAAAAACTTGTATTAAAAGTAAAAAATCTTACAGATAGGTTTATTTTATCAGGTGGACTTGATGAAAAGAATGTTTATGAATTAATAAAGAAATATAAACCTTTTGGAGTTGATGCTTCTTCAAAACTTGAACTAAAACCTGGAATAAAAGATTTAAATAAGGTAAAAAATTATATAATAAATGCTAAAAAAGCCTTTGGAGAGATAAGTGAGTGAGTTTATAAAACAGATGAAACCACATTTTGAAAAAGCTACAGAGCCTATAATACTTTTTTTTGATAAATTAAATCTATCCCCAAATGTTTTAACTATTTCAGGACTGATTTTTACTGCTATAGGAAGTTATTTTATGCTTCAAAAGCAGTTTATTTTGGCAGGATTTATTATTGGAATTGGCGCTTTATTTGATGCTTTAGATGGACATTTAGCAAGGACTTCTGGAAAAACATCAAAATTTGGAGCCTTTTTTGATTCAGTAATAGATAGAATCTCTGATGCACTTCCTTTAATTGCTATAGCTATAATTTTTAAAGAAGATACTATTTTTTTAGCTATTACTATTTTTACAATTATATTTTCTTTTTTAGTTAGTTATACAAGAGCAAGAGCAGAAGGACTTGGAATTGAGTGTAAAGTTGGAATTTTTGAAAGACCTGAAAGATTAATAATTTTAATAATCTCTTTAATTTTAAATCAGGTTGAGATAGGAATTTTAATATTATTAATAGGTTCTTTTATTACTTTCTTGCAAAGATTCTTTTATGTTTATAAATTCAAGTAATATCAGGTTTAGGCTTACCAAGATAAAAACCTTGCCCTTCATCTATTCCAAGTTCTTTTACTATTTTTAATACTTCTTCAGAATGAATAAACTCTGCTACAGTTTTTATATTTGCCTTTTTTGCAAAATCAACTATTGTAGAAACAACTAAATAGCTGATTCTATCTTTATCAATATTTTTTATTAAACTTCCATCTATTTTAATTGTATCTATATTCATTTTTAGTATTCTATCAAAGTTTGAATAACCACTACCAAAATCATCTATTACTACTGAGCATCCTAATTTCTTTACTTCATCTATAAAGTTTTTATATAATTCATAATCACTAATATCTTCAGTTTCTAAAATCTCAAATGTTAAATATTTTGCTAATTCTTTGTTTTCCATTAACATTTCCATTACTGCATTTCTACAAATATCACTTTCAACATCATAATAAGATAAATTAATGCTAATATTATTTTTAGTTTCCTTTATTTTCTCTAATACTTGTTTTAATATTATTTTCGTTATTTCTGCATTAAGTTTTGCTGCTTCTGCTATAGGTAAAAATTTTCCAGGATAAATAATTGAACCATCTTCTTTTATAATTCTCGCTAAGGCTTCATACTTTACTATTTCCCCAGTTTTTAAATCAAAAATAGGTTGATAAAATGCAACTAATCTGTTTTCTTTTATAGCTAATTTTAATTCCCTTAACTGTTTTATATTTTTTTCAATCTCTTTTGTTTTATCAATTTCAGGAGAAAATATATAAAATCTTTTTGTTTTGTCTTCTTTAGCTTTTTTTAAAGCCATTTCTGCAGTTTCTAATAACTTTTCTTTATAACTGCTAACACCCATTGATGCAAAAATATCAATATCTATGCCATCTATTGATAATCTTATATTGTTTGTCCCTTTTAAAATTCTTTCTGATATATATATAATATCTTGCGATTTTCTTTCGAATAGTATTCCAAAATTATCTGAGTCAAATCTATAACATATACAGTTATTTCTTAAAACCTTTGAAGCTACAGACCTTATTATTTGCGAATATTTTATTAAAACTTTATTACCAAAACTATTTCCGTAAAATTCGTTTATATCCTTAAATCTATCTATATTTATTAAAATAAAAACAGGTTCTTTAAATTTATTTTTATCTTGTAGAAATTTAAATCTATTTCCAAGTTTTGTTAAAGTATCTGTTATTAACGCAATTTGTAGTTCTTTCTTTTTCTTTTCAGTATAGAATAAAAAATATATAATCACTAAAATACTGAAGATATACAATAAAGTAAATAGCCTATCGTAGAACTTTATACTATTAAGCTCAGTTTTTGTGCTTTTTTGAAATTTAAGAATTACATTTTTAAGTTTATTTTCAAGAGTGTTATCTGAGAGTTTTTCAACTAATTTTACAGTTTTGGGAAAGTAGTTTATAAAAATTTCTAAATGTTTTTCAAAAGTAGTAAGAAGTTCTTTCTCTTTACCTTTTCTTTTCTTTTCTATTTCTTTTAATTTCCTTAGGTATTTTTTTAAATCTGGAATAAAACTATAATCTTTAGCATTTTTTGATATAAAAACTTCTGTTTCAATCTTATTTAAAAAGATTATTAAATTTATATCTTTTTTAGAATCAAAAACAGAAAAAGAACGAAGAACAAGTGTTGGAATATATGTTGCACTATTTTTTATAGTTGCATTGTATGTTAAAAATCTATATAAATTTTCCTTATAAATATTGAATGATTTTGCAAAACTTAAAAACTCTTTATAGGCTTCTTTATGAATCTTAGAATTAAAATGTTTATCATTTTTTAATTTTTGGATAAGATTTTCTATATTTTTTATTTCTTTTACAAAATTATCGTTATCTATATATAAATAATAATTAGCCTTGAAAATCTCATTTTTCAGTTTAATTAAATCTTTATTAAGCTCTAAAAAACTAAAATATAGTGTATTGTTCTTCTGGATATGAAGATTATAAAAATATTCTTTATATAAAATTAAACCTAAACCTATTAAAGCAAAAATTATAACAAGTAATATCTCTATATTTATCCTTTTCAAAAACACTCCTTATTTTCTTAAAATCTCAGGTTTTTCTCCTGTTAATGTTTTTAAAAATGCTACTAAGGCTTTTATTTCTTCTTCGGTCAATGTAAAACCAAGATTATGATATGCCATTTTTATTAGTGCTTCTTCCAAAGTTTTAGCACTTCCATCATGAAAATAAGGTGCTGTTAAAGCTATATTTCTTAAAGATGGAACTTTAAATACCATTTTATCTTCTTCTTTATATGTAATGGCATATCTATCCGGTGTTTTTTCTTTTCTAACATAAGGATATATAACACCCATTTTTTGAAAGCTGTTTCCACCAATATTTATACCATTATGGCAGGTAATGCATCCTAAGGTTTTAAAAAGTTTATATCCTTTTAATTCCAAAGGAGATAGTTTTACTTCTCCTCTTAAATATCTATCAAATTTTGAGTTTGGTGTAATTAATGCTTTTTCAAATTCTACAATTGCATCTAAAGCATCTTCATATGTTGGTTTTCTTCCATATACTTTTTTAAACATTTTTCTATAAAATTCATTACTTCTTAAATATTTCTCAATCTTTTCTTTATTCATATTCATTTCAATTGGATTGTGAATAGGTCCATTAGCTTGCTCTTTTAAATCTTTTGCTCTTCCATTCCAAAACTGTCTGAAATTAAAATAGCTATTAAAAACTGTTGGTGCATTTGCATACCCTTTTCTTCCTTTTACTCCAGTAGAAACAGGTCTTGGATCTGCTCCTCCATGATTTGGGTCATGACAGCTTGCACATGATATAGTTTTATCAGAAGAAAGATTTTTATCAAAAAATAGCATTTTACCAAGCTCTGCTTTTTCTTTATTGTAATCAATCTTTTGGGGGATAGGTTTTATAGGCTCTTTTGCATAGATAAAATGAAATGCTGTTAAGACAATTATTAAAGCCTTTATAAAACTTTTCATTTTAATTACCTCTATGTTAGTAAATTTCATAAAATCTATCTAAGAATTTATTTAAAGCTAATTTATAAGCTGCTTTTCTAAAATCTAAATTTTCTTTCATAGAAATCAAGCTTACTTTATTAAATATTTCATCTATTTTTGATTTTAATTTAGTATCTAAATATTCTTCTGAAAATTCCTGATAAGTTTTCCCTTTAATCCATTCAAAATAACTTATAAAAACCCCACCACCATTAACTATTATATCTGGAAGTATTTTAATACCTTTGTTAAGTAATATATCTTCTACATCTACGGATATAGGAAAATTGGCTCCTTCTACAAGAATTTTAGCTTTAATATTATTTACATTTTCCTTATTTATTACATTTTCAAAGGATGCTATTATCAAAACATCAAAATCTTCTTCTAAAAACTCACTTGAAGAAACTTTCTTATTAGCTGGATAATAAATAACAGAACCTTTTTCTTTTTTTATATTAATTAGTTTTTCTATATCTAAATTGTCAGATATTATTCCACCTTTAGAATCGGAAATTCCTGATATTTTATATCCAAGTTCATTAAGCTTATATGCTGTAAACTTACCTACTTTTCCAAAGCCATGTATTCCAATTTTTGGATTTTTTATATTATTTATTTTTAAGAATTTATCTAAAAAATAGGCTACTGAATATCCTGTTGATTTTTTTCTATATGATAAACCTCCAAGATATTCTGATTTTCCTGTTGTAATTGCAAATGATATTTCATTATTTATATTTTTGTATTCTTCAAAAATTAAAGCCATAGTTTTACTATCTGTTCCTACATCTGGAGCTAATACATCTTTATTTTCTCCTATGTAATTCTTAAGATTTAAAATATAATCTCTTATTACCTGTCTTAAGTCTTCTTTGGAAACTTTTTTTGGATTTAATGCTATACCACCTTTTGCTCCACCAAATGGTAAATCATAGATTCTATTTTTTACACTCATTAAAAAGGATAAAGTTTTCATTTCTTCAATACTTACTTTCTCATTAAGCCTAAATCCTCCTTTATAAATGCCAAAATCATTGTTATGTTGAATCCGATATCCATTAAAAATTTTAAGTTTTCCATTTAGTCTTTTTTTAATAGAAAAGGAAATTATACGATTGTAGCTAAATATATAATCTATAAATTCTTTTGGGTAGTTAAAATTATTTTCTATATACTCTTTTATCATTTATTTTTCTATTCCAACTAATTTTAGAAACTCATCTTCAGTTAACATTTTAATTCCAAGTTTTTTAGCTTTTTCATATTTTGAACCAGGATTTTCTCCTACTACAAGATATGTTGTTTTTCTACTTACACTATTTGATACTTTTCCTCCAAGTGATTCTACTAACTCTTTTGCTTCTTCTCTTGTAAAATGTTTTAAAGTTCCTGTAAATACAATAGTAATTCCTTTTAGTTTATCTGATTTCTTTTCTTCTTTTTTACAAGTATTTACTCCTAACTGCTTAAGTTCATATATTGTTTTTATATTCTCTTCATTATGGAAAAATGAATAAATACTATGTGCTACTACATAACCTATATCTGGTAATTTCTCTAAATCTTCTACTTTCCAGTCTTTCAGATCTTCTACACATTTGATATTTTCTGCTAATGTTTTTGCTGTAGATTGTCCCACATATCTAATACTTAATCCATATATTAATCTATGGATAGGTCTTTGTTTTGATTCTTCTATTGCTTTTTTTAGATTTTCTACTGATTTTTCTCCAAATCCTTGTAAGTTCTTGATTTTATCATAAGGTAGTCTATATATATCTGGAATTTTCTTTAGAATACCAAGTTTATAAAATTTTTTTACCGTTGCTTCTCCAAGCCCTCTAATATCCATTGCTTCCTTAGATGCAAAATGGGCTATTCTTGCTACAACTTGAGCTGGACAGTTTATATTTATACATCTATAAACTGCTTCTCCTGGTGGTTTTATAAGTGGCAAGCCACAAGATGGACAATTTTTGGGAAATTCTATTGGTTTTTCATTTCCTGTTCTTGCTTCTTTTATTACTTTTACTACATAAGGTATTACTTCTCCTGCTCTTTCAATTAAAACTAAATCTCCTATTCTTATATCTTTCATTTTTATAAAATCTTCATTTATTAGAGAAACAGAAGAAACTATTACTCCTCCTATTTCTACTGGTTCAAGTTTTGCAACTGGTGTAATAGCTCCAGTTCTTCCAACTTGGAAAACTACTTTTATTATTCTTGTAGTTGCTTGGTCTGCTTTAAATTTATATGCTATTGCCCATCTTGGATGATGTGAAGTAAATCCTAATTTATCATATAAAGATATATCATTAACTTTTATTACCATTCCATCTATCTCATAAGGATAATCTTTTCTTTTTTGCTCCCATTCATTACAGTATTTAATTACATCTTCAATGTTATTAAAAACTTTTATTTCTTCTTCTGGAATAGGTGTTCTAAATCCAAGGCTATATAATATTTTTATAGCTTCATAATGGGTTTTTATTTTTGTTCCAAGTAAGTTATTTCCATTTTCATCTTCTGTATAAGTTATCTGATATACAAAAGCTTCTAAATTTCTTTTTGCTACTTCTTGAGGATTTTTTAGTCTTAAAGAGCCTGCTGCGGCATTTCTTGGATTTGCAAGAAGTGGTAATCCTTCTTGTAGCCTTTCTTCATTCATTTTTTTGAATAAGGATTTTCTAATTAAAACTTCTCCTCTAATTTCTATTATTTTAATTCCATATTTCTTGAAATCTGCTGATAAAGGTATTGTTTTTATTGTTCTTAAATTTTGTGTAATATCATCTCCAACTACTCCATCTCCTCTTGTAGAACCTCTAACAAAAAAGTTATCTCTATATACTAATGCTATTCCTGCTCCATCAAATTTAGGTTCTACTGCATATTCTACTTCTTTTAAACCTGTAAGCTCTTTTACTCTTCTATCAAAATCCCTTAAATCTGCTGCATTATAAGAGTTATCTAAAGAAAGCATAGGAGTTAAATGTTTTACTTTTGGAAAACCTTCTATAAGTTCTGAAGGTATTCTTTGGGTTGGAGAATCAGGTGTTATTATTTGTGGAAATTTTTTTTCTAATTCTTTTAGTTTATGAAATAATTGATCATATTCATAATCAGAAATAACAGGATTTGAAAGTACATAATACCTCCAATCGTGGTATCTTATAACATCTCTTAATTTTACTGCTACTTCTTCTGCTTCTTTTATATCTTTAATTTTTGATATATCAAGTTTTAGCAGTTGTCTAGTAAGTTCTATTAATTTAGCTTCTTCTTGTTTAGAATACATTGTTTACTCCCTTTTTTTATTTGTTATTATTAAATATACTAAAAATTTAAAGAAAAGGTAATAAAATGGCAATAAAAACTCCTTATGTAGCTGTTGATGGTATAGTTCAATTATTTGATGAAAAAGATAATTTTCAAGGTATTGTTCTTATTGAAAGAAAAAATCCACCTTTAGGACTTGCTATTCCGGGAGGATTTGTTGATATTGGAGAAACTGTTGAAGATGCAGTAAAAAGAGAAATGAAAGAAGAAATAAGCCTTGATGTTGAGATAGTAAGAATTTTAGGTGTGTATTCTGATCCAAAAAGAGATCCAAGATTTCATACTGTTTCTGTAGTTTTTATATGTAAAGCTTATGGAATGCCGAAAGCAAGTTCTGATGCTAAAGAAGTAAAAATCTTTAAATTAGAAGAAATTCCTTTTGATAAATTAGTTTTTGATCATGAAAAAATATTAAAGGATTTTATTAATAGATAATACTTACCAAGGATGAATAAGTTCATCTATTGTTAGAACTCTTAAATGAACTTTCTTATTTTTTTGCATTGGAGATTTTAATTTTTCAAAAATTATAGATTTCACATTCCTTATGAATATACTCTCATTGCCTTGTAAACCATCAATATAAATAATTCTTATTCCATTTATTTTTCCATAATTGTCAATAAATATATCTATGCTTTTAATCTTATCAATTTGAAATTTCCCCATATTTGCAATAATAATTTTTCCATTCATACCAAAAGGAATATCTATATTTTTACTTGTTATTATTATCTTGGTTGTACTGACATAAGATTCCTTAATAATTTGAGCATTTGAAAAGGTTATAAATAAAAGAGTAGTTATTAAATAAAAAAAATACTTATTCATTTTCAAAGTCTCCTATATTAAATAAATGAAGGGACTGTTTAAACAGCCCCTTGATATTTTTAATAAGAAGTAACTCTTATATTAGTTATAAGAAAATAGTTTCCTTCATTAATGTTTCCTCTTTGAACTATTACAAAACCATCATTGTTCTGACTCATTCTTATAGGATCAATCTCTTCTGTAGCAAGTCTATTTCCATCAACAAATAGGCGAAGAAAATTTTCTTTTTTTTGTATAGCAACATGATGAATTGTTTTACGAGAAAGCCTTTTAGTTAATTCTTTTCCCAAAAGATGAACACCTATTGTAGATACATAATCATTAGTAAAACTAATCTCTCCACCTCTACCATCGCTTCCTAGTGAGATAGAAAGTAATCCACTTGGTTTTTCTGTTACATAAATATCAAATTCTATAGCGAAGTCTTCTCCAAGATTTACTTTTTTAACAGCTTTTGAACTACCTACTATATTTACTAACCATTTTCTTCCACCAAATTCTACACACTCAAAATCACCCTCTACTACTTTTAAAGTTGTAGGTTTTTCAGTGCAGTTAGAAAAGTCTTCTGAAAATAAAACTTTACTACCTGGTTCAAATTCAACTTGTGCTCTTTTTATTCCTCCTGCTAATACTGGAGTAGTAGGTTTATTAGTTGGTTTAGTTGCAACTCCAGAATTTACTGGTGGTTGTGTAGAATTTATTTCTTTACCTTCTGGTGTATATCTATAATATTCCTCAGGAGTTCTTTTTGCTATAAAATCTACAGATTTATCTATAAGAACTCTTACAGCTTTTTCCATAGGTGTATTTTTGTATACAGAAAGGCCACCACCTAATATTAATCCACCTGTAAATCCAGCCCCTAATCCACCAACATTAAAGGAAGATGCTTTACCTTCTACAGTAGTTGCAGCAACTATTCTTCTTGTTCTAACATCAACAAGTCTTAAATCCATAGCTATATAAGCCTCTTTTTTCCCAAATTTAACTCCACCTATAAGAGGAACTCCTAAAGGGATACCTATTCCCCCAGCACCTATACCACCAGCATTAGGTTCAAATGCCGTTATTGAACCTAAAACTATAATATCTGCTGCTTCCCATCCACCTGGTTGGATAGCACTTTCTTGTCTAATATAGCCACTTTGAGAAAGATTTATTTCTTTCTCCAATTCCTGAAGTTCTTCACTTCCTCCAAGAACTATAAATCTGTTTGAATTTGCTAAAGCGCTAATAAGCATATCTCTAAGACCACTTCCAATTTGACCATTACATTTAGCAGCTTTACATTTTATTGAAGCAACAGCTATTCTTGCCTTTGGACCCTTGTAAGCTGCTGTTTTTGTTATACTTTGCTCTGTTCCTTTTACTGAGCTTACTGAAGTACCAGCACAAGATACTAAGAAAATACCTACGAAAAAAAGAATTGAAGGAACGATAAACAAATTAATGTTTCTTATAAACATCTTATCCCTCCTTTTTAAATCAGTCTATTTTCTACAACTTCCCAGTTTATATTTTTAAAGAAGGCTTCTATATAGTCAGCTCTATTTAATCCATAATCTGTCAAGAATGCATGCTCAAAAACATCCATTACAAGTATAGGTTTACATCCTGCAGGATGTGCTACATCATGCTCATTTATCCAGAAATTAATGAGATCACCACTAATATTATCCTGATATAAAATAACCCAGCTAATGCCTCTCATTTTACCTATAGCTTTAAACTCATTTTCCCAGTTTTCATAATTTCCAAAGTTTTCTTCAAAAAGCTTTGCTAATTTCCCTTCTTTATTTAGATTTCCATCACCTCCAAGATTTTCAAAATAGTATTCATGAAGTCTCATTCCATTAAATTCCCAGCCAAGTCTTCTTTTTACTTCTGCAAATTCAGGTGTTCCAAGTTTGCCTTCTTCTCTCATACTTTTTAGAATCTCAAGAAGTTTATTTGTATTAGCCACATAACCATTATACAAAGTAAAGTGTTGTTCTAAAAGCTCCTTACTAAAACCATCCATACCTATTAAATTTGTAAAATCTTTTGCTTTATAATCCATGACTATTCCTCCTAATGAAAGTCATTATCTAAGATAAATTTAAGTATAAAATTATATTTTGTCTATATAATTTTTATTGCTGGATATTATAGTTTTTTGTAATAAAAAATTTGTATATATATCCTAAAGTTTATAAGCTTGTTTCGCTTTCTAAATATTTAGTAAGTTTATTGATTAGAGATTCTGGATTTTTTATATTAATTTTGTCTATTTCTTTTAGATCTTTTTTTAAAAGTTTGTTTATATCTAAAATCTGATTATAAGTTAAATCTGTTTTTTTATCTTTACTGCATTTTTTACATATACTTCCTCTTTTTTTGAAAGAAAATTTTGCAAAATTTGAGCTATTAATATCTATTTCGCATTTTATACATTTTGAAATCATTGGAAAAATTCCATAAAGATAGATATATTTAATTACAAATGATAGTTTATAGTTTTCTAAGTTATTAGTTTTTGATAGAAAATAAAGGGTTTTTTTTAAAAAAGTGAACATATTTTTATCAGGAAATAATGTATATTTATCAAATGTTTCTAAAATCCAGATAGCAGTTTTTAGTTTGTCTAAATCTTTTGTATAGTTATATGCAAGATTATAACTTTTATCTATCTCTTTTATATAAAGCTTTTCTTTATATCTAATCAAAACTCCTTTAAACCAGTTAAATGGCTGTAAGACTGGTAAAAAGGGATGCTTTATAATTTGAGCTCCTTTTACATAAATATTTTCTTTTCCAAGGGTTTTTGTATATACAGTAATAGATAAATCTTTATCTCCGACCTCTGATTTCCTTAAAACTATTGCTTCATCTTTTATAAAAATCATCTATTTTTCAGACCAGTTAGTAACTATTTCAATCTCATATTTTATAGGTACATTTTTTAGTAATATTTCTCCTGCTTTTTTCATACTTTCTTCTAAAATAGCTTTAGCTTCTTCTTTTATATCTTCTTTTGCTTCTACAATAATTTCATCATGGACAAGATTTACAATATATGCATCTAAATCTTTTTTCAATTTTCCAAAAAAGTTTACTGCCATTTTTAGCATATCACTTCCTGTTGCTTGAATAGGATAATTTACTGCATCTGTAAATTTCATAACTTTCATTCTTCTTCCAAGTAAAGATACAACTTCTATTTCTCTATGATTTTTTAGTTTTTCTTTAGTTTCTTCATGCCATTTTTTAAAGCCTTTGTAATGCTCAAAAAATTTTTCATGGAAAATTTGTGCTTCTTTTAAAGATATTTCTACTCCATAGCTACTACTTGCATATTCCATTAATGAGCGAGGTGATATTCCATAAATAAGTCCGAAATTTATAGCTTTTGCCATCTGTCTTTCTTCTTTTGTTATGTCTTCATAATCTTTTCCTGTAATTAATGATGCAGTAAATCTATGAAGGTCTAAACCTTGTTTGAAAGCATTTATCATTACTTGGTCTTTTGTATATTCTGCGGCAATTCTAAGTTCTATCTGTGAATAATCTGCAACTATCATAGAGTAATTTTTTGCAGGTCTGAACAATTTTCTTAAAACTGGTGGTATATTTTGTAAATTTGGTTTAGATGATGACATCCTACCTGTAGGTGCTCCTATCTGTCTATATAAGCTTCTTATTCTTCCTGTGTTTTCATCTTCTAAATCTGGGGTTATATATTCATTTAGCTCTTTTACTTTATCAAGAAGTTTCTTTTTTGTTCTTATTTCTATAAGTTTTTGTACTTCTGGTTTATTTTCATACTTTCTTAAATATTTATCTTGAGATGAGATAGAGCCTTTTTCTGTTTTGGGAAGTTTTAATTTGAGCTTGTTTGTAAGCCAGTTTGCTACTTTTTGAGGTGAAAAAGGATCTATTCCATACTTTCTAAAAAAATCAATATATAAGCTTTGATACTCTGAAGATAGTTGTTTTAACATTTTGTCTAGTAAATTTTTATCTATTGGCATTCCCTTTAGTTCTATTAAAGCAAGATTTGGAATAAAGGTAAATTCTACTGCCGCAACCGGATTTTCTACTCCAAAAATCTCTTTTGTTTCCCCTGTTGCTTTATGAGGTGTTTTCATCTGATTTAATTTTTCTTTTAAACTTGGAAAAATCTGTCTTAAAGCTTCAATATCATTTGCCGCATATTTTATCTGTTCTTCTAAAAGGTCTGTTAAATGCCATGGTGATTTTTGTTGAGATTTATCTAAGTCAAGGTCTGCTTCTCTTTTTGAAACTGCAAGAAGTGAATGCTTTGTATCTTTTCCTTCTGATATTATTTGAGATGCTATCATAGTATCAAAAACTATTTTGGGAAATATATCAAAATTTGTTTTTAAAAATTTAATATCAAATTTTAGGTTATGTCCTATTAGTCCTTTTTCTTCTAAAATTGGCTTTAAGATATTTATATTTTCTTTTCCTATTTTAAATATATCTATTACAAAAATATCTTTTTCTGTTCCAATCTGAATTAATCTAACTTTATCTGAAAAAAAATCTATATTTTTAAAATTCTTTACTGCTACTTCTGTATCTAAGTAAAGATATTTTTCTGCTTTTAAAATTGGTATTATATTTTCAAGCTGTTTTTTCTCTGTAATATATGAAAATTTCATTTTATATCTTCAAACTTTATTAAGGTTGCTCCTTTGTCAAGCATTAAGTTTAAAGCTTTTTCGCTGTCTCCTTCATTAACATCTACTCCTTTTATTCCATCTTCAAGTACAAAAACTTGATAGCCTAAATTTAATCCGCCTAAGACTGTATTTTTTACACAATAATCTGTTGCAACTCCACCAACAAATAATCTTTTTATTCCTCTTTCTTTTAATAAATCATTTAAAATAGTTCCTTGAAATCCTGAGTATGCATCAAAATCTCTTGAATCACCTTTTGAGATTATAAATTTGTTATCTGAAGGAATGTATAAATCTTTATGGAATTTAGCTCCTTCTGTATCTTGAACACAGTGAGGTGGCCATATTCCCCCAAAACCTTTAAAAGATATATGATTTTCTGGATGCCAATCCCTTGTAAAAAATACAGGATTTGATTTTTCTTCAAACATTTTTATATATTCATTAAGTCTTGGAATTATTTTATCTGCATCTTTTACAGGAAGTACTCCATCTGGCATAAAATCATTTTGCATATCAACTATAATTAAAGCATCAAGGTCTGTTATTTTTACTTTCATTTTTAACCTCCCTTATTCATTTTCTTCTTCTATCTCCTTACATTTAATACATAAATTAGCTACAGGTCTTGCTTTTAATCTTTCAAAAGGTATTTCTGCTCCACACACTTCGCAAATTCCATAAGTTCCTGCTTCTATTTTTCTAAGTGAATACTCTATTTTTTTCAAAACTTTTCTATCTCTATCAAGGTTTCTTAATGTTAAAAATCTTCCTGCTTCTGTATCTGCTCTATCTATCTCATCTCCTCCTTCATAAGATAAAGGCTCACCTACTGCTTCTTTACTTTCTTTTAGTATCTGTTTTTTCCATTCTAAAAGGGAATTTTTAATCTCTTCTATCTGCTCTGGTGTTAAATGTTCCAATTTTTTTCTCCTTTTCTTATTTTTGTTAAATAAATTTAAAATATAAAAATTTTCAAGTCAAAAATTTTAAATTTGGTATTTTTTAAGAAAATTTTCGTCTATATCAATTATGCCTTTTTCTTTTAAACTATTTAAAACTTCTTTATTACATTTAATCTCTTCTGGCCATTTTCTATAATATCCATCAATATCATTTTTAGAAGTAGCATTTACTCCCCATATTTCTTCTATCCAAACATCATATAATGCATCTATATCTCCTGTTATTCTCCAAACAAGCATATATGGATTGTTTAAATCATTTTCTTTTTTATCATCAAGAAAAATCACTATTTTTAAATGTTTTTTTAGCTGTTTTAATTTATTAAAAATTTCTTTTACAGGTTTTGTTTTTTGTATTTTTACTAATAAAATTGGATTTGAAGTATCTGTAAAATACTGTTTTATCTCTTTTATATCTTTATCCAGTTTTTGAAGTTTTTCCAAAAGGGCTTTATCATCTAAAATTTCAATCTCTTTTTTTATTTCTTTACCTGTTGCATCTATTCCAAGTTTTCCACCAACGAGAGATTCATAACTTGCATGGTCAAGCTGGTCAACTATTCCTTCTGTAATTAAAAAGGATTTATTACTTAATCTATTTAGTATGTATCTTGCTAAATTTTCATAATCAGTTAAATCAGGTGCATTTTCATCAACAAAAATAGCATGCTTTAAAAAGCTCATCTGCCCAACTCCCCATAAAGCATGCATTATCTGTTTTGAATGACCTTTATATCTTGGGGATATTTTTGCAATAAGTAAGTTATGGAAACATCCATTTTCTGGCATATGATAATCTATTAAATCAGGGGTTGTTGTTTTTAAAAGTGGTAAAAATATTCTTTCTGTAGCCCATCCCATATATTTATCTTCAACAGGTGGCTTTCCTACTACTGTAGCTTGATATATAGGATTTTTTTTCATTGTAATTGCTTTAACTTCCATTACTGGAAATTTTTCAACAGGGGTATAATAACCAGTATGGTCTCCAAAAGGTCCTTCAGGGGCAAAATTATTCGGATCAACTTCTCCTTCTATTACTATATCAACATCTTCAGGAATATAAATATCATTTGTAATAGATTTTACAAGCTTTGGATTTTTATTTCTTATAAATCCATATAATAAAAGCTCAAAAATTCCATAAGGAAGTGGTGCTTGCCCACACCAAAAATATAATGGATCTCCTCCTATTGCTATAGAAACAGGCATTTTTTTACCTGCTTTTTTATACTCTTGAAAAAAATGATTTCCATCTTTATGAATCTGCCAATGGATAATAAGTTTATCTTTATTTAGTTTTTGGATTCTGTATAAACCAAGATTTTTTATTTTACCATCTATACTTTGAGTATAAATATGTCCTGCAGTTATAAATTTTCCTGCATCTTTTTCCCATGTTTTTAGTATAGGAATAATATCAAGATTTATATTTTCTGTGTATTTTATCTGCTGACATCTTCCTTCTTTTTTTAATTTTTTGGGAAATATATTTTTTAGTTTAAAAACAGTTTTTAAAGAATTTATTTTTTCTTTAAAACTTTCTGGTGGTTTTATATGTAATAATTCTTCTATCTCTTTTGCAATCTTATCTGGATGTTTTCCAAAAATAAATTCGGTAATTTCATAATTTGCAAAAGTATTCATTAATACAGGGATATCATATTTTATTCCTTCTTTTTTATCTACTGGATTTTTAAATAAAAGGATTTTTGAATCTTCTTTTTTAGTTTCTATATAAGCAACATGTGGAATTTCAAGATTAACATCTAAAGGCTTATCTATTATTTTAAGCCAGCTTCTTTTTTTTGCTTCTTCTAAAAACTGATTAATTTCCATTTTCTACCTGCTTTATTTTAAATTCGGGAATATCTTCATTTAAAAATGTTAAAAATTTATCTGGAATATAAAATCTAAAATTACCTTCACAATCATATTCCGGTTCAGTACCAATTATAAATAACTCTTTTTTATAATCACAAATTCCATCAGAAAGGCTAAAAGTTTTTTCATTTATAGGATAATAGGCAGTATCATCAGGAAATTTAAAATCTTCTACTTTATCAATATTTGCGTGAGCTGTAGCCATAAAATCTATCCAGATAGGAAGGGCAGTTCTTGCTCCTGTAGCTTTCCAGCCAATCTTTTTCTTTATATCATAACCAACCCATACTGCAGTAGTAATATATGGTGAAAATCCAATAAACCAACCATCTGAATATTCATCTGTTGTTCCTGTTTTCCCTGCTAAAGGAAGTCCTAAAACATTTGCCTGTTTTCCTGTTCCTTCTTTGATAACACCTTCTAACATATCTATTAATACTGCGTCTATATCTTCTGGTACAACTTGTTGACAGTTAGGTTTATTTTCATAAATAACTTCGCCTTTACTATTTTCTATCTTTTTTATTAAAAATGGCTCACATTTCTTACCATAATTTGCAAATGTGGCATAAACAGTTGCCATTTCAAGAGGGGATATATCTGCAGTTCCAAGAACAAGAGATTTAACATTTGGAAGCTCTGTTTTTATCCCAAGTTTATAAGCTAAATTTATTACTTCTTCAGAATTTAATTTATCATAAAGATATACAGAAGCTACATTTAAACTATGAACAAGGGCATATCTTAAAGAAACATCTCCATAAAACTTTTTATAAAAATTTTCCGGTATCCATTCTTCATATCTATCAGGATCCCAAAAAGATATAGGCTCATCTTTTAAAACAGAAACCTGGGTATAACCATTCATTAATGCATCTAAATAAACAATAGGTTTAAATGAAGAACCAGTTTGCCTTTTTGCATATAAAGCTCTATTAAATTGTGATTTTTTTATATCATATCCACCTACTAAAGCTCTTATCTCTCCTGTTTTTTGATCAATTGCAACTAATGCACCTTCTAAATAAGGAACAAACTCAAACTGATTTCCTCCTTTATATCTTACATAAACAGGCATTCCTTTATGAAAATATTTTGTTTTTTTATAATTAAAATATCCTTCAAAGTTTGGTAAAAGAATCTTAACTTTGTTTTTCTTAATATCAGAAACTAAACCTATATATATATTCCCTTCTTTTAATCTTTTTATTTTTTTTTGCTTTTTATACTGATTTAATAAAGTTTCTATTTCCTGTTTAGTAAGAGTTCTAATTCCAAATTTATCTTGAAGTAATTCTATGTTATTTTTCATTATTTCAGAAGCATTCATCTGTAAATCTTTATCTATAGTTGTATATACTTTATATCCACCTTTAGTTAAAGCTTCATATCCATATCTATCTACTAACCATTTTTTAACAGCTTCCACTGAATAATCATATATTTTTTCAGGTTTATCATAATTAAGATTTATAGGCTCTGATTTACATTTTTCTGCAGTATCTTCATCTATATAACCTTCTTTTAACATATTATTTATTACTACATCTCTTCTATATGTTGCTTCTTCTATATTTTTAAAAGGATCATACTTACTTGGTGCTTTTGGAAGTCCTGCTAAAACTGCCGCTTCACATATATTTAACTGCCATACATGTTTACCAAAGTAAGTTTCAGATGCCGCTTCAATCCCATAAGCCCCATGCCCTAAATATATCTCATTTAGATAAAGCTCTAAAATTTTATCTTTTGGATAAATCATATTTAGTTTTATAGCTAAAATAATTTCTCTTATTTTCCTATTTATTGTTCTTTTTGGTGTTAAAAATAGATTTTTTATAAGCTGTTGAGATATTGTACTTCCACCTTCTACTATATGCCCTGCTTTAATATCATTTATAAGTGCTCTTAATATAGCTTCAAAATCTATTCCTATATTTGTATAAAAACTTTTATCTTCTGTAGCTATAAATGCTTTTTTGACAAAGTCAGGTATTTTTTCTATTGGAACATAAATTCTTTTTTGAAGGTAGATTTCAGAAAGTAATTTACCTTTATAATCATATATTCTTGTAGCTTGTGAAGGTTGAAAATTTTCTAATTTCTTTATATCAGGTAAAGTAAAAGTTAAGTATAGAAAATATAAAAATATAGAAATAACTAAAAGCAATATTAAGCTTAAAAAAATTGTTCTAAATTTTATTTTTTTCATAGTTTAAATAGGAAATTTTGAGATTTATACCTTTATTTTAGCAAATTAATTAACCTTTAGTCTAAACTTTTATTATAATTGGTGAAAATGCTTTTACAGATAAAAGTACTAAATCACCAACTTTTAATCCTTTAATCTCTTCTTCAGTAGCTACTACCTTTAAAATATCATTTCCAACAAGTATTGTTATTACATAGACTATATCTTCTTTTTTTATATCTAAAATTTCTCCATAAATTTTTACTTTTCCAGATATTTTTTCTTCTAAAAAAACATCTTCAGGTGTTCCTTCTTTAATTATTTTCCCATTTTCTATTACAATAACCTTTTCAGACATTTTAAAAACTTCTGCTCTGTCATGACTTACCATTATAGTAGTTAGATTAAATCTTTTATGGATTTTTAAAATCTCTTTTTGTAGCATCTGTCTCATTTGATAGTCTAATGCAGATAAAGGCTCATCTAAAAGTAATATTTTAGGCTTTCTTGCTATAGCTCTTGCAAGAGCTACTCTTTGTTTTTGACCTCCTGACAATGTATTAATATTTCTTTTTCTTAAATTTTTTATATCTAAAATTTCAAGAAGTTCTTCAAGAAGATTTTTATCTTCTTTTTCCATTGCAAACTTTATATTTTCTTCAACATTCATATTAGGAAATAAAGCATAATCTTGAAATAAAAAGCCAATCTTTCTTTTTTGAGGTGGCAGATTTATACCTTTTTTAGTATCAAGCCATACTTCATCTACTACGTGTATAAATCCTTCATCTGCTTTTTCAAGACCTGCAATTGTTCTTAAAATAGTAGTTTTTCCACTTCCTGATTTTCCAAAAATTGTTATAAACTGATTATTTTTTATCTGTAAATCTATATCTAAATAAAAAGGTTTAATATCTGTAGAAATAAGCTTTTTTTTAATCTTTATTTTAATCATAGGGTTTTTATCCTTCTATTTAATGAATAAACTATGGCAAGAACTAAAAAGGATATTAAAAGCAGTATTAAGGCATATTTATGGGCTTCTTCATAGTTTAAACTTTCTACTTCTTCATAAATTGCTATAGATGCAACCTTTGTTTTTCCCGGAATAGAACCACCTACCATAAGAACAACTCCAAATTCTCCAATAGTATGGGCAAATGATAAAACTATTCCTGTTAAAAGTGAAGGTTTTATATTTGGAAGTATTACTTTTATTAAAGTTTGAAAAGTAGACTTTCCAAGAGTATAAGATGCTTCAATAATTGCTTTAGGAAGACTTTCCATCCCTGATTGAATAGGATGTACCATAAAAGGAAAGCTGTAAATAATAGATGCTACAACAAGTCCTTCAAAAGTAAAAACAAGTTTTAAATCAAAAAAGTTTTGTAAAAATTTTCCAATAGTTCCTGTAGGATCGAAAATTATTAAAAAATAAAATCCTAAAACAGTAGGAGGAAGAACAAGAGGAAGACTTACAATAGCTTCTAAAACTGATTTAAATTTAAAATTTTTATAAGCAAGGAAATATGCAACAGGGATGGCTAAAAAAAATAAAATAAAAGTAGTAATAAATGCAAGTTTAAAAGTAAGAAATAATGTTTGATAAAAATCTTCCATTAAACCTCCATAAGAGCTACTTCATTTGCTTTTATAAATGCTATTACTTTATCATCTTTTTTTAAATTCATTCTTTCTACCGAGGAAGTTGTAATTATTGATATTATTTTTTCACCTTCAAAATCAAGAATAACCTTAGTAAGAAGTTTTCCTTTTTCTATATTTGTAATTTTACATTCAAATCGATTAGAAAGGCTTATTTCTCCTGATAAATTTTTTCCAAGTGGTACTTCTGTTTCTTTGAATATTATAAATATTTCTTGGCCTTTTTTTATATCCTTTAAACCTTCTAAAAATACTGTTTTAAAAATTTCTCCTTTAATATCTATCTCTACAATATTTATTGAGCCTGTAGTTTTAATATCTTTAACTATTCCTTTTAATTTATTCATTTATCTGATAGCCATATTTTTTTAAAATTTCTTTTGATTCTTTTGTAAATAAAAACTGATAAAAAAGTTTTCCGTTTTTTCTTAACAAAACTACTCCTTGTGCTATAGGCTTATATTTAGTTCTATCTATTTCTATCCAATTTCCTTTATTTTTAAATTTTGGTGCTAAAACTATAGATTTTGCTGTAAATCCTGCATCTGCAAGGCCTTTATAAATATATAAACTTGCTTGTGAAACACTTTCACCATAAATAAGCTTATTTTTTACTTTTTGATAAATTTTGTAATTTTTTAGTATCTCTATACTTGCTTTTCCATAAGGAGCAAGTTTTGGATTTGGAACTGCTATTCTTTTTATATTATCTTTTGTTAAAACTTTAACTGATTTTAAAGGAATATTTTTCATTGTCCATAGTACTACAATGCCATAAGCATAAATTTTTGGCTTTTCTAAAGCAAAACCTTTTTTATATAAAAACTGAGGATATTTCATATCTGCTGAGATAAAAATATCAAAAGGAGCACCTCTAATAATCTGATTTGCCAATTTACCAGAAGAAGATACAATCTCTGAAACTTTGATATTATATTTTTTCTCAAAAATAGAAGCTATTTCTTTAATAGCATATTCTGCATTTGCAGAAACTGCTATAGTTATAGTTTTTCCATAAGAATTATAAAAAAATAAAAGTATTAAAACTAAACTTGAAAATTTTTTCACTTTAAAACCTCATTATTATTAAAATTCCAACAAAATTTTCAATTAATCAAACTTGACTCATCGTATTACTTAAAAATTTTAATATATTATAGTATTTATTAAATCCCAGGAGTAGAGGTTTTTATGATAACAAAAGAAAGAGCAAAACAGATTATATCAAATTTTAAAGATAAAAAGATTTTAATAATTGGAGATTTAATCTTAGATAAATATCTTTGGGGAGAAGTTGAAAGAATATCTCCAGAAGCACCTGTACCAGTAGTAGATGTAAAAAAAGAGACTGTAAATCTTGGTGGTGCTTGTAATGTAGCTTGGAATATATCTACTCTTGGAGCAAAAGCATCTATTGTTGGAGTTGTTGGAAAAGATGAAAATGGAAAAATTCTAAAAAATATGCTTGTAGAAAAAAATATAGAGCCAATTTTAATAGAAGATGAAACAAGGCCTACAACAGAAAAAACAAGAATTATAGCAGTAAGTCAACAACTTATTAGAATAGATAAAGAGAGTAAAGAAAAGCTTTCAAAAAATGTAAAAGAAGATGTTATTAAAAAAGTTAAAAATATTATTGAAGATTTTGATGCAGTAATAATTTCTGATTATGGAAAAGGTGTAGTATCAAGAGAATTAATAGAAATATCTATAAAAGCAAAAAAACCTGTATTTGTTGATCCAAAACCTTCTAATTTTCATCTATATGAAGGAATTACAATAATGACTCCTAATAAAAAAGAGGCTTATGAATGTATAAAAGAAAGTAGAGAAACACCAATAGAAGAAGTTGGAAAGAAAATAAAAGAAAAATTAAGAACAGAAAATCTTCTTATAACTCTTGGTAGTGAAGGTATGATGCTTTTTGAAGGAGATAAAATAACTCATATTCCAGCAAAAGCAAAAAAAGTTTTTGATGTTACAGGAGCAGGAGATACAGTAATTTCTGTTTTGACAGTTTCTAAGGTTTCAGGTGCTACATGGGAAGAAGCGGCATCTTTATCAAATTATGCAGGTGGCTGGGTAGTTGGAGAAATAGGAACAGTTGCAATAGATAGCAAAACATTATTATCTTTAGTACCATAACATCTCTAATTGAGACAAAATTGAGACTAATCACATCAGCAAACCCACATAAAACCTTGCATTCCTCCCAATTTTTAAGGGTATTGATAAACTACCTGAATTGTATTACATATATAGCTATGTAATACTTTTGCTTTGAGATAAGTAATGTATATTACGAAAATGACTAAAAAAGGACAAATTACAATTCCTGCTGAATATAGAAAGAAAATTAATTCAAAATATTATTCTATAGAAATAAAAGATAATCAGATTATTATAAAACCTGTTAGTTCTTTAGTAGGAAGTTTAAAAAAATATACTAAGAAAAATGAAAATATAGAAAAGATAATGGAAAAAGAAAAAGAGATTTTCAAGGAAGCTATTATTGAAAAGCATAATAGTTGATGCAAATGAGATTTATGAAACAAAAAATTAGATTTTATAGATTGCGTTTTATGTGCTATGTCTAAGGATTATAAAATAAAAACTTTTGATAAAAAGCTAAATAATTGTATAAAAAAATAAAAAAAAGATAAATGCTACCGAAAGGTAGCAAAATCTAAGTTAAGATAGGTAATATAATTTACATTCCTATTACATTATAACCAGCATCTACATGGAGTATTTCACCTGTAATTCCTGATGCAAAGTCTGAACATAAAAATAAAGCAGCATTTCCAACTTCTTCTATACTGACTGATTTTTTTAAAGGAGCTCTTTCTTCAGACATCTTTTGAATTGCAGAAAATTGATCAATACCACTTGCTGCTACTGTCTTAATAGGACCTGCAGAAATTGCATTCACTCTAACTTTTTTTATCTCTCCTAAATCTCTTGCAAGATATCTTACAGATGCTTCAAGTGCTGCTTTTGCAACTCCCATAACATTATAGTTATATATTACTTTTTCTGCTCCATAATAAGATAAGGTTAATAAACTTCCACCTTCATTTAATATTGGTAAAAACTGTCTTGCAAGAGCTGTAAAAGAATAAACACTTATATCCATAGCTTGTAAAAAAGACTGTCTATCTACTCTATAATAATAATCTTTAAGATATTCCTTATTTGCGTAAGCTATAGAATGAATAATAATATCAACAACTTCCCATTTTTCTTTAACAACATTAAAAAATTCCTCAATCTCCTCATCTGAGGAAACATCAAGTTTATGAAAAATAGTTGCTCCAAGTTCTTCAGATATAGGTTTTAATTTTTTCTCAAACTTTTCATTTAAATAATTAATTCCTATTTCTGCTCCTTCTTGTTTAAAAACTTTTGCAATTCCATAAGCTATACTTCTTTTATTTGCAATACCAAGTACTAAAGCTTTTTTACCTTCTAATAAACCCATTTTTTTCCTCCATTTAATCTTTCATTGTTGCTTTGCAGTTTTCATCATATATAGCTTCCCAGCCTGCAGGTGTCTTAAACACTCTTATACATTTTATTTTTCTATTTTCATCAAGTTCAAACCAATGTCTTGTACCAGCTGGTACTACTATTAAATCTCCTGCCTCAATCCATACTTCCACAATTTCTCCATCCAGCTTTAAAGGAAATACTCCACTACCATGTACTACAAATCTAACTTCATCATCTACATGATGATGTTCTTTTTTAAATTTTTCTAATAAGTTTTCAAGATTAGGTGTTTTTTCAGATAATACTACTATATCTTCTGTAATATATCCTTTTTCTTTTTTCAATCTTTCAAGTTCTTCTTTATAAGCGTCTATTATTGCTTTTTGTTCTTCTTCTGTTAATTCATAATTTTCAATTAAATTTTGTGGAAGTCTATCAACTCCCCATCTTTCATATAAAACTCCATACTTGTCTAAAAATGATTTTATTTCATTTATATCCTCAACAACTTTTCCTGAGTTTCTAAATACAAGCCTTGGCATTTTCAACACCTCCTTAAAAAATATTTTTACTACCTTTAAAAAGTATTAAATCTTTCATATATTCAAACATAAATTCAAAAGCTTCTATATGTCTTTTTGCTTCAAACTCATTCCTTCCCCAAGCATAAATACCGTGATTTCTTATTAAAATAGCTGGCACCTCTGGATTTAAAGCTTTTCCAGCTTCTTCTGCAAGTTTATTTAAATCAAAAAAGTTTTCAATAATTGGAATTTCTATATAAGCATTTTCTTTCCATATATCAAGGGCTTTTATCATTTCTAAGTTTTTAATAGGTACAAAACCATCTTCAAAATAAATTTCAGATATAAAATTATTATTGACAGTATGAATATGGATAACCATTCCCGCATCTGTTCTTTGATAAACTTGAGAATGTATTTTTGTTTCGGCCGAAGGTTTTAACTTTGTTTTTTCTATTGGATTTGCATCTTTATCAACAAATATAACATCTTCATGGGTCACAGTTCCTTTGTCTTTTCCACTACTTGTAATTGCAAAATATAGAGGGTTATCATGAAGTTTATAGGAAAGATTCCCACTTGTTGCAGGGAACCAACCTTTATTATAAAGTTTTACTTTTATATCATTTAATACATTTACAGCTTTTTGTTTTTCTTCTTGATAAAGTCTATATGGCATTTTTTACCTCAACTTGATATCTTAAATTATAAATTTTATCATCTTTAAATATATTTTATTAGATTTTGAAAAATTGCTATTTTCTATGTTAATATAATTTAGATTAAATATTTAATGGAGGAAAACTGTGGAGCATATTCATGTTGGTGTGATACCAGATATTACTTTGTTTATACAATTGTTTTTATTCTTAATATTTATGTTTGTAATGAAAAAAATATTTTTTGATCCTTATCTTGAATTATATCAAGAAAGAGAAAACACAGTTTCATCTTTATTAGCAGAAGCTGAAAAAAATAATAAAGAAGTAGAAAAAATTCTTCAAGAAGTGGAAAAATTACTAAATGAATCTAAGGAAGAAGCTAAAAAAATAATGGAAATTTCTAAAAAAGAAGCAAATGAACTTGCATCTAGTATTTTAAAATCTGCAACAGAAGAAGCTGAGAAACTTATAGAAAAAGAAAAACAAAAAATTGAAAAAATTGTAGAAGAAGAAAAAGAAAAAATTGATAAAGTAATAGAAGAAATTTCAAAAGAAATAGTAGAAAAAATTATTCCTAAGGAGAAAGCAGCATGAGAAAAGCATTAATGTTTTCTTTATTTATAATTGGAACTTCTATAGCATCTGAGGGTGGTGCTGACTCAGCATTTATCTGGAAATTAATAAATACTATCATTCTATTTACATTAGTATTTATAATAGCTAAAAAATATATTGTTAAATACTTTTCTAATAGAAAAAAATCTATAGAAACAATGATTGAAGAAGCCAAAAAAGCAAAATTAGAAAGTGAAAAAGCATTACAAGAAGCTAAACAAAGATTAGAAGAAGCAAATATAAAGTATAAAGAAAATATAAAACTTGCAGAGGAAACTGCAAAACAAGAAAAAGAAGCAATAATAAATGAAGCAAAAGAAATTGCAGAAAGAATAAAACAACAAGCCCAAGAAAGTGTTGAGATAGAAGTGAAAAAAGCAAAAGCAAAACTTAAAAAATATGCAGCAGAAAAAGCCCTTGAAGTCTCTCAACAACTTGTAAAACAGTCTATTAATCCTGAAGTTAATAAACAAATAGTAAAAAGAACGATAAAACAACTGGAGGCATAAATGAAGATAGATAAAAAGCTATTAAAAAGGGTTGTGAAAGTTCTTTTAAATAAACTTCCAAAAGAAGAAGCTATTTTATTAAAAGCAGCTGATGATTTAGAGCTTTTCCAATTTTTATACAAAAAAAATAAAGATTTTAGGAATTTTTTATTAGAGCCTAAATTAGATGTAAACAAAAAATTAGAATTTTTAGACAAATTTGGCAAAGAAAATAATATAAATGAAACTGTTTTAGAGGCTGTTAAATATATTACAAAAGTAAATAGAGCAAATCTTTTAAAAGTTTTATCAAAAGAATTTAGATTTGAAATAGAAAAATTCTTTGGGACTGTAAAAGGGGAAATAATTACTGCTTATGAGATAGAAGAAGATGAAATAAAAGAAGTAAAAGATATTTTAGAGAAAAAAATTGGTAAAAAAGTAGAGTTTGAAATTAAGAAAGATCCATCAATTATTGGTGGAATAGTAGTTAAAGCAGGAAGTTATATATTAGATGCTTCAATAAAATCATTTTTAAATAAACTTGCTTATAACTTAACAAGATAAGATTAAAAGGAGGTTAATAGATGACAATAAGAAGTGAAGAAATAGTAGAAAGCTTAAAAAAACAACTTGAAGAGTTTGAAGCTACTGCAAACTTAGAAGAAGTTGGAACAGTTGTTCAGGTTGGAGATGGTGTCGCTAAGGTTTTTGGTCTTGAAAAAGCAGTAATGGGTGAAATGCTTGATTTTGAAAATGGTTTAACTGGAGTTGTGTTTAACCTTGAAGAAGATAGTGTTGGAGCTGTTTTACTTGGAGATGAAAGTTTAATAAAAGAAGGTTCTACTGTAAAAAGAACTGGAAAAATATTAGAAGTTCCTGTAGGAAAGGGACTTGTAGGAAGAGTTGTTGATGGTATAGGAAGACCTATAGATGGAAAAGGAGAACTTGAAGATATAGCATATTATTCACCTGTTGAGAAAATTGCACCAGGTGTTGTAAAAAGAAAATCTGTTCATGAACCTCTTCAAACTGGTATTAAAGCAATAGATGCAATGATACCTATAGGAAGAGGACAAAGGGAATTAATTATTGGTGATAGATCTACAGGTAAAACAACAATTGCCATAGATACAATTCTTAACCAAAAAGGTGAAAATGTTTACTGTGTATATGTTGCAATAGGACAAAAAAGAGGGGTTGTAAGACAAGTTGTTGAAACTCTTCAAAAACATGGAGCAATGGAATATACAACTGTAGTAGCTGCTACAGCTTCAGATCCTGCAACTATGCAATACATAGCTCCATTCGTTGGTTGTACAATTGCTGAATACTTTAGAGATAATGGAATGCATGCACTTGTAATATATGATGATTTAACAAAGCATGCATATGCATATAGACAGTTATCACTTCTTTTAAGAAGACCTCCAGGAAGGGAAGCTTATCCTGGTGATGTTTTCTATCTTCATTCAAGACTTCTTGAAAGAGCAGCTAAACTTAATGACGATCTTGGAGCAGGCTCATTAACAGCACTTCCAATTATTGAAACTCAAGCAGGTGATGTTGCTGCTTATGTACCTACAAACGTTATATCTATTACTGATGGTCAGATATTCCTTGAAACAGATTTATTTAACAAAGGTATAAGACCTGCTATTAATGTTGGTCTTTCTGTATCAAGGGTTGGTGGTGCAGCTCAGATAAAAGCAATGAAACAAGTGGCTGGTACTTTAAGACTTGAACTTGCTCAGTTTAGAGAGCTTGAAGCCTTTGTTCAGTTTGCATCTGAACTTGACAAAGCTACTCAAAGACAGATTGCAAGAGGTCAAAGAATGGTTGAACTCCTAAAACAGCCACCAAATAAACCGGTACCAGTAGAAAAACAAGTAGCTATTATTTATGCAGGAGTTAATGGTTATCTTGATGATGTTCCTGTTGAAGCTATTCAAAAGTTTGAGCAAGAGTTTTATGTATTCTTAGATAATGAACATCCTGAGATATTAGAACTTATAAGAACTGAAAAACAATTAAATGATGAAATAAAAGCAAAACTTGATGAAGCTATAAAAGAATTCAAACAAAAAGTTGCTTTTTAAGAGAGGTAAAAAATGGCAAAACTCTCAACAAGGGATATAAAAAGGAAAATACAAGGTATTAAAAATACGCAAAGAATAACAAAAGCTATGAAAGCTGTATCTGCAGCTAAACTTAGAAAAGCTCAGATACAGCTCCAAGCTACAAGACCTTATTCTGAGAAACTTTATGAGCTTATAAATGATCTTGGAATGCATGTGGATCCTGAAGCACATCCTCTTTTAAGAATAAGAGAAGAAAAAAAAGTAGATTATGTAGTAGTAACAGCAGATAGAGGTCTTGCAGGAGCTTTTAACTCAAATGTTATAAAAAAAGTAGTTAAAGATGTTCAACATTTAGAAGAAGAAGGTAAAAATGTTAGTTTAATACTTTTTGGAAGAAAAGCAGTTCAATTTTTCAAAAATAAAGGATATAACATTATTGCTGAATATGAAGATATATATAGAGATAATGTAAACTTAACATTTACTTCAAAAGTTGGAAGTATTCTTTCAGAAAGATATATAAAAGAAGAAACTGATGCTATATATATAATTAACAATGAATTAATTACAACTGCTACTTATGAAACAAAAGTAAGAAAGTTATTCCCTATAGAACCTAAAATAGATTTAGAAAAAATAGATAAAATGGTTCAATATAATATTGAGCCAACTAAAGAAGCAGTATTAGAAAATCTTTTAATTCAGTATATAGACTTTCAACTTTATAGAGCAATGGTTGAATCTTTAACTGCAGAACATGCAGCAAGAATGCTTGCAATGGATAATGCAACAAGAAATGCAGGTGAAGCTATAAGAAGATGGACTATTATCTTTAATAAAGCAAGACAAGAATCTATTACAACTGAATTAATTGATATTGTTAACGCTGCAGAAGCTTTAAAGTAAAGTAAAAAAGGAGGAAATAAATAATGGCTGAAAACAACAAAGGTAAAATTATACAGGTAATAGGACCTGTAGTAGATGTTGAATTTGAATCAGGAGATTTACCAGAAATAAAAAATTCTTTAAAAACAATTAGAAAAGCAATTGATGATACAGGAAAAGAATATGAAGAAGAACTTTATCTTGAAGTTGCTCAACATTTAGGAGAAAGAAGAGTAAGAACAGTTGCATATGGTCCAACTGATGGTCTTGTTAGAGGACAAGAAGTTGAAAATTTAGGTTCTCCTGTTAAAATACCTGTAGGTAAACCAGTTCTTGGAAGAATTTTCAACGTTGTTGGTAAACCTATTGATGAAGCAGGACCAGTAGAAGCTGAAGAACACTGGCCAATATTTAGACCTGCACCTTCTTTTGAAGATCAAGCAACAAAAGTTGAGATATTTGAGACAGGTATTAAAGTTATAGACTTACTTGTTCCATTTATAAAAGGTGGTAAAGTTGGATTATTTGGTGGTGCAGGTGTTGGAAAAACAGTTTTAATGCAAGAATTAATCCATAATATAGCAAAATTCCATTCTGGATATTCTGTAGTTGTTGGTGTTGGAGAAAGAACAAGAGAAGGTAATGATCTTTGGATGGAAATGAAAGAATCTGGAGTTCTTCCTTATACTGCTATGGTATATGGACAAATGAATGAGCCTCCAGGAGTTAGATTTAGAGTTGCTCATACAGGTTTAACAATAGCAGAATATTTTAGAGATGTTGAAAATCAAGATGTTCTTATATTTATAGATAATATCTTTAGATTTGTTCAAGCTGGTGCAGAGGTTTCTACACTCCTTGGAAGACTTCCTTCTGCAGTTGGTTATCAACCAACTCTTGGAACTGACGTTGGTGAAGTTCAAGAAAGAATTGCATCAACTAAAAATGGTTCTATTACATCTATTCAAGCAGTTTATGTACCTGCTGACGATATTACAGACCCAGCTCCAGCATCTATATTTGCACACTTAGATGCTACAATTGTTCTTCAAAGAAGACTTGCAGAACTTGGTATCTATCCTGCTATAGATCCTCTTGAATCAACATCTAAGGCTCTTGCACCTGAGTATGTTGGAGAAGAACATTACACAGTTGCAAGAGAAGTTCAAAGAATATTACAAAGATATAAAGAACTTCAAGAGATTATTGCAATTCTTGGTATGGAAGAACTCTCTGAAGAAGATAAAACTATTGTTTACAGAGCTAGAAAATTACAAAGATTCCTTGCTCAAAAATTCCACGTTGCAGAACAGTTTACAGGACAACCTGGTGATTACGTAAAAAGAGAAGATACAATTAGATCATTTAAAGAAGTTGTTGAAGGAAAATGGGATCATCTTCCTGAACAAGCTTTCTATATGGTTGCTGACATTGAAGATGCTAAAAGAAAAGCAGAAGAAATGGCTAAAAAAGAAGCTTAATATAATTTTTTTGGGGGTTTTACCCCCTTTATTTTTCTCTTGTTCTCAAAATCCAAAAGAAAAAATTTGTAAAGAGCTTTATGGAACTATGAAAGACTGTTATTATGCAAACACTTTTTCAAAAGAAGTCCCTTGTAATCCTCTATCTTATCTTGCTTATAAAGCGGCTATAAAAGAAGGAAAAAATGAAGATTTAGCTCGTAAATTCCAATATTCATGCTATTATGGATGTAATAAATACAAAAATAATTTAAAACTTCCCTCTTATCAAGAATTTAAAACAGCAATGTGTAATTTTTAATATTGTATTAATATAGAGAATACACAGTCAAATCAAACTTTAAAAATCACTAAAATAAAAATACAATAAAATTTTTCATTAAATTTGTTTATTTAATTAGAAAGTTAAAGAATAATAAATGGAGCGAGTGACGGGACTCGAACCCGCGACCCCTTCCTTGGCAAGGAAGTGCTCTACCAACTGAGCTACACTCGCAAATAGGTACCTTTGAAAATGAGGATAAATATTATAATAATATAACAAATTTTTGTCAAATACTTTTAAAAGGGGGTATTCAGTTTTAGAGTTGATGTATAATACAAATAAAAAAGGTTAAGAAAATGAGATGTGTTTACTGTAATTCAGAAAAAATAGTAAAAAATGGAAAATCAAATCAAGGAAAACAAAGATATTTATGTAAAAGTTGTAAAAGAATATTTGTAGAAAATCTAGAAAGAAGGCATTATCCAAAAAAATTAAAAGACATGGCTATTAAACTATATATAGATAGAGTATCTATAGCAGCAATATCTAGGTCTTTAGAAGTACCTTATGAAACCGTTAGAAGTTGGATAAGAGCAGCAGGAGAACTTGCAATCAAGAAGCTTGAAGCAAGAAAAAATATATTAATTAAAAAAAATTTAACAAAGCAGGATTAGATGAAATGTGGACATATATAGGAAATAAAAATAATGATTTTTGGATATGGACTGTAGTTTTTGACAAAGACTATAAATATTTTGAAATAGGGAAAAGAGATGAAGAGACATTTTGGAAATTATTAAATCAAATTCCTACAGCTAAAGAATATCATACAGATGGATATAGGGTTTATGAAAATTTGAGGAATAGAAAGAAAGGCAAATATAACTGTACTAATTGGAATGAAGGATTAAATTCGTTTTTAAGAAGTAAATTAGCTATGCTACAAAGAAAGACAAAAGCTTATGCAAAATCTATTAGAGCTTTATATAGGGCATTAGCCTTAGTTTTTATTAGATGGAATTTATTATCTACTCTTTAACTAAATACCTAATTTAAAAACTCTTGACAAATAGATATATAAGATATAGAATATTTATCCTGATTTTGTAATAGATATGCTGGCGTAGCTCAGTCGGCAGAGCAGGTGATTTGTAATCACCAGGTCGTGGGTTCGAGTCCCACCGCCAGCTTTTATGGAGGAGTCGCCTAGTCTGGCCAATGGCGGGAGACTGTAAATCTCCTGGCGTATGCCTGCGCAGGTTCGAATCCTGCCTCCTCCACCATGTGCGGGAGTAGCTCAGTTGGTAGAGCATCTGCCTTCCAAGCAGATGGTCGCGGGTTCGAGTCCCGTCTCCCGCTCCATATTACATCATCTCATTTCTATTTTTACATACCTTATTTATTAAATATTCCTTAATTTGTTAAAAACTATTAACTCAAGCTAAAAATATAAAAAAACTAAAGAAAAATAGGAAAAAAGCTATTATATAATTTAAAAACTAGCAAAACATCTATTTAAAATCCAGTTGAGGTAAAAATGAAAGGATTATTTATAACTTTTGAAGGGGTTGAAGGTGCTGGAAAATCTACTCAGGCAAAAATGCTTTATGAATATTTTAATAATAAAAAAATAAAAGCTATTTTAACAAAAGAACCTGGTGGAACAAAAACAGGATTAAAAATTAGAGAAATTCTTTTATCTCATACAGATGAAAAGTTTACAGGTATATCAGAGCTTTTTCTTTATGAGGCAGATAGAAATTTACATATTGAAAATGTAATAAAACCAAATCTTGAGAAAGGAATTAATGTAATATGTGATAGATTTATAGATTCAACTCTTGCTTATCAAGGTTATGCAAGAGGGCTAAATATAGAGCTTATAAAACAGTTAAATAATATTGCAACTAATGGTTTAAAACCAAACATTACATTTTTAATAGATATTCCTGTAGAGGAAGGATTAAAAAGAATAAAAAATGAAAGAAATATAGATAGAATTGAAAAAGAGGATATATATTTTCATAAAAGATTAAGAGAAGGTTTTTTAAAAATAGCAGAAGAAGAAAAAGAAAGAATATTTGTAATTGATGGTACAAAAGATAAAAAAGAAATTTTTAAAAATATTTTGAATATTTTGGAGAAAAAATTTACTAACTATTTAATATGATAAAATTATTTAAGTTTTTTTATTAAATCTGAATGGAGGCATAGATGGGCGTTAAAATTGGAATTAACCAGATTAAAAGAGATATGTTTATTGTTGTTGATGGTCAACCTTATAAAGTGCTTGGATATGAACATGTAAAACCCGGGAAAGGACAAGCATTTGTTAGAGTAAAAGCTAAAAATATGAGAACAGGAAATGTAAATGAAATTACTTATAAATCTTCAGATTCTATAGAGCTTGCAGATTTTGAACAAAAACAGATGGCATACTCTTACTTTGATGGTAGTTCTTACTGGTTTATAGATGCTACTACAGGAGATATGATACCTGTTGATGCTAATATTATTGGAGATGATGCTAAATTCTTAAAAGAAGGTATGGAAGTTTGGATTTACCTTGATAAAAACCAACCAATTGGCATAGAACTTCCTAAAGCAGCAGTTTATGAAGTTGTGCATACTGAGCCTGGATTTAAAGGAGATACTGCTACAAACACATTAAAACCTGCAACCTTAGATACAGGAGCAGAAATACAAGTCCCATTATTTATTAATATTGGTGATAAAGTTAAAGTAGATTTAAGAGATAAAAGATATATAGAAAGGGTAAATGAATAATTAAGAGGGGTTTTTTATTATGGATAACCTTATAAAAATTTTAGATGAGATTATTAAAAAAATTGAAGGAAAAAATATAGAAGAAGTTTCTATTGAAACAGAAGAAGGCAAAATTAAAGTCAAACAATATATTGGACCTAAGGAAATAGTTTCAGAAAATTATCCAAAAGTAGAAGTTAAAGAAGTTATCACTTCAGAAACTCCAAAAGTAGAAGTTCAAAAAGAAGAAAAAAAGTATCATGTAATAAAATCTCCCCTGGTTGGGACATTTTATAGATCTCCATCTCCTGGAGCACCACCTTTTGTAGAAGAAGGGGATATAGTTTCTAAAGGACAAGTTCTTTGTATAATAGAAGCTTTAAAAGTAATGAATGAGATAGAAAGTGATATAAATGGAAAAATAGTTAAAATCTTAGTAGAAAATGGACAACCAGTAGATTATGGACAAGAGCTATTTTACATAGAACCAAAATAGAGAGGTTAAAAATTGGATAAAGTAAATAATATTTTAATTACAGGTGGAGCAGGATTTATAGGTTCAAATCTGGCTTTAAAACTTCAACAGATGTACCCAGAAAGCAAAATCTTAATTTTAGATGATTTTTCAAGTGCAAATTTTAAAAATTTAAAAGGATTTAAAGGTGAAGTTTTAGCTTGTGATGTTTCAACAGATGAACTTTTTTATAAAGTGGAAGAAACAAAAATAGACCTTATTTTTCATTTAGCATCTATTACTGATACAACAGTTACAGATCAAGAATTAATGATGAGAAAAAATGTAGATGGATTTAAAAATATACTTGAACTTGCCTACGATACTGAAGCAGTAGTTGTTTATGCATCTTCTGCATCGGTTTATGGAAATGTAAAAGAACATATTCCTTTAAAAGAAGATAGAGAAAAATCTCCTGAAAATATTTATGCATTTTCAAAATATATTATGGATAATATAGCTAAGGATTTTTCTGAGCGAACAGGAATAAAAGCAGTAGGAGTTAGATATTTTAATGTTTATGGCCCAAGAGAAGCACATAAAGGTAAGTTTGCAAGCATGATATATCAGCTTTATCTTCAGATGAAACAAGGAAAAAGACCTAGAATTTTTAAATGGGGAGAACAAAAAAGAGATTTTGTTTATATAAAAGATGTTGTAGAAGCTACAATTTTAGCATCAAAAGCACCAGGTACTACTGTCTATAATGTAGGAAGTGGACAAGCAAGATCGTTTAATGAAGTTATTGCCCTTTTAAATAAAAACTTAGGTACAGATTTTGAGCCTGAATATTTTGATTGCCCTTATGATTTTTACCAAGAATATACACAAGCAGATATGACAAAAATAAAAGAAGAACTTGGATTTGTACCAAAATATGATTTAGAAAAAGGCATAAAAGAGTATGTAGATATTTTAGAAAATAGAATAGAGGAAACTTTTTAAATGTTAAAAATAAAAGTACCTGCAACTTCTGCCAATCTTGGAGCAGGATTTGACACCTTAGGAGTTGCTTTAAATCTTTATAATGAGTTTATTGTTGAAGAAAGTGATACTGTTCAGATAGAAACTTATCCAAAAATTCCTGAGTTTGAAAATCCAGATAAAAATCTTTTTGTTAAAGTTTTAAAAAAAACATGTGAATATATTGGGAATGATTTTCATGGAGTTAAACTAACTCAAAAAATAAATGTACCTGTTTCAAGAGGCCTTGGAAGTAGTGCTACTGCAATAGTTGGAGCAATTGTTGCAGCTTTTACTGCAAATAAAAAAGTATTAACTGATGAAGAATTTTTTAATATTGCTTATCAGTTTGAGCCTCATCCTGATAATTTACTTCCTGCATTAAAAGGTGGATTTATTACTGCTTGTGTAGAAGATAAAAAAACTTATTACTCTAAAATACCTTTTCCAGAAGAACTAAAATTTGTTGTTGTAATTCCTGATTTTGAGCTTTCTACAGAAAAAGCAAGAAAGGTTTTACCTGAGAAGGTTTCCTTAGAAGATGCAGTTTTTAATGTTCAAAGGGTTTCACTTTTAATATCTTCTCTTGTTAATAAGGATTTTGATTTATTAAAAGTAGCTATGAATGATAGACTTCATGAGCCTTATAGAAAAAAATTAATTCCAAATTTTGATAAAGTAGTAGAAAATGCTTTAAATAGTGGAGCCGTAGGAGTTTCATTAAGTGGTGCAGGAAGTTGTATGATAGCTTTGGCAAAAGAAAATTTTGAAGATATTGGTAAATCTATGGTAGAGGCTTTTAATGAAGTAGATATAAAAGCAGAGTATAAAATCCTTGAAATAGATAAAGAAGGAGTACAAGTAGAGTTTTAAAGCTCTATATTATCTATTAATCTTGTGCTACCTACAAAAGCGGCTACTAATATAATATCTCCTTTTTCTACTTTTTCTTTTGGTTCTAAGTTTTTTGGATTAACTATTTCTATATACTGAATTTCATCTACATTGTTTTCCATTATTTTTTTCATTTCTTTAATTAAATTTTTAGGGTTTGTTTCCCCTTTTTCAAATAAATCTTTTGCTTTAAATAAAGCTTTACTTATTGATAAAGCTCTTTCTCTTTCTTCTTGTGATAAATATTTATTTCTTGAAGACATTGCAAGGCCATCTTTTTCTCTAATTAATGGACAGCCTATTATATCTACATCCATATTTAAATCTTCTACCATCTTTTTTATTACTATATATTGTTGATAATCTTTTTTACCAAAATATGCTTTATCTGGCTTTACAATATTAAAAAGTTTATTTACAACAGTTAAAACTCCTTTAAAATGTCCTGGTCTAAACTTTCCACAAAGTTTATCTGTAAGAGTTTCCATTACTACATAAGTTGAATATCCTTCTGGATACATATCTTCAGCTTTTGGATGGAAAACATAATCAACTGCTACTTCTTTACATATTTTTAAATCTCTTTCTAAATCTCGTGGATATTTATCTAAATCTTCATTTGGTCCAAATTGCGTTGGATTTACAAATATACTTACAATAGTAATATCATTATCCTTTTTTGAACATTCCATTAAAGATATATGCCCTTTATGTAAATATCCCATTGTTGGCACAAAGCCTATAGTTTTACCTTCTTTTTTTAAATTTTTAGAGATTTGTTTCATCTGATTTATATCTGTAATTAGCATTTTTACCTCTATATCTCTAATTTATATTTATCCTTATTAAGCTCGTTAAACTCTTCTAATTTTTCTTCAAATCCTTCTCTTCCCATTAGAGCATACATAAATCTTTTCCCTTCTTCAACTGCTGGCTGATCAAATGGATTGATTTTATATAAATATCCTGAAAATCCTGTTGCCATTTCATATAAGTAAATAAGCATTCCTATATTGTAAGGATTTATATTATCTAAGGTTATTGTTAAATTAGGAACTTTGCTTTTTGTTAATGCGGCTCTTGTTCCTAAAAGTTCTTTTGTCAAAATCTCATGCAAAGTATGATTTTTTAAATATCCTATATCTTCAGGAATGTTATCTGATATTTTTAGATCTCTTGTAGGATTTTCAACATATATAAAAGTTATTATTTTATCTTTTGGTCCTTCTCTATAAAGCTGTATTTGAGAATGTTGATCTATAGTTCCTATTGCTTTTACAGGTGTTTGTCCAAGTCCATCTTTTCCAAGACTTTCTGCCCAAAGCTGTCTCCACCAATCAACAAAAGATGAAAGTCTTTCAGAATAAGGCATCATTACTGCTATATTTTTTCCTCTTCTCATATTTGCAAGATAATGTATCATTGCTAATAAGTAAGCCGGATTATGCTCAACATACTCTTCTACAGAGCATATTAAATCCATTTTTCTAGCACCTTCTAAAAGCTCATCTATATCTATTCCAAGAGCTGATGCTGGAAATAATCCTACAGGTGTTAATACTGAGAATCTTCCACCTACTTTTGAAGGAATTTCAAAGGTTTTTATATCATTTTCTTTTGCAAATTTTCTTAAAAATCCTTTTTCTGTATCTGTTGTAATTACAATATGTTCTTTCCATTTATCTCCAAGTTTATCTTTAAGTAAGTCTAAAACTATAGAAAAATTAGCTATAGTTTCAACAGTAGAACCTGATTTTGATATAACATTAAAAATTGTTTTTTCTGGTTCTATTAATTCTAAAACTGATGCAACTTTTTCAGGATCTACATTATCAAGTATATAAAATTTAGGAAAATCAAACTGGTTATGATTAATCCATTTTAAGCTTTCAAAAAGCATTTGAGTTCCAAGACTTGATCCACCTATTCCAACTAAAACAAAATAATCAAAATTCTCTCTAACATATTTTCCATACTCTTTAATATCTTCAGTATCTTGATAAGGAAGTTTTGCAAAATAAAACTTATTTTCTTTTTCTTTTTTAATTCTTGCATGGGTTTCTGTAATGAAATGTCTAAAAGAAAGAAGTTCTTCTCTTAATATTCCATCTCTTTCTCCAATAATATCTGCCATAACATTTGTGTAATCAATTTTTATCAATATTTAACCCTCCTTTAAAATTTTCCTTCTATATTCTTGTAAATGATTATGTGCAAGTCTTATTGGCTCTGGTAGTTTATATCTACCTATACATTTTAAAGCTAATTGTAGTGAGCTGTCTACTGATATTTTATTTCCTGGGGATACAAATATTGGATTTGTGTTTTTTTTAACTCTTAAAATATATCCTCTTTTTCCCTTATTTACAAAAATAGGTTTATATGAAAAAGGTTTATTTTCTGGCATTTCAAAATTTCCAACAAGTTTTGATTTTCCAATTCCAACAGATATTTCTCCTGTAATTACTCCAAAATGAGATGCAATTCCCATTTTTCTTGGATGTAAAATTCCCATTCCATCTACTAAGAATGCATCAGGTTTTGTTTTTAATTTTTTATAAGCCTCTAAAATAGATGGAAGTTCTCTATAAGCTAAAAAGGTTGGTATATATGGAAAATCTATCTCTTTTTCTGCAAAAACTATTTCCACTTCTTTAAAATTATTCTCTATATCTAAAACAACTATTGATGAGATAGCAACAGTAGGATTAGTCCATATATCTGTATATGTTGTATCAATTCCTGCTACTAATCTAATATTTTCTATAGGTTTTGTATCTTCAAGAATAAGCTTTTTAGAAAGTTCTAACTGCTGTCTTTCTAAATCTTCAATGTTCATTTTTTAAAAACTCTTTTAATCTTTTAATACCTTCTTCCATATGTTTTATATCTTTTGTATAAGCAAATCTTATATATTTTTCTGTATTATTTTTACCAAAATCTATTCCTGGTGTTATTGCTACATGAGTTTTTTCAAGAATTTTCTTTACAAATTCATAAGAGTTATCTGAGTATTTTTCAATATTTGCCCATATATAAAAAGCTCCTTCTGGTTTTGCATCTATATCAAATATATCTTTTAACTGCTCATATAAAAAATCTCTTCTTTTTCTATACTCTTTTGTTATTTTATCTAAATATTCATAATCAAAAGCTCCAAGAGCTGAAAACTGGCTTATAGTAGGTGGAGATATAAAAAGATTTTGCATTACTATCTCTGCTTTTCTTATAAGATTTTCAGGAAGTATCATCCATCCAAGTCTAAATCCTGGCATACAAAAATATTTAGAAAATCCATTTATCACAATAGCATTATCTGAAAATTCTAATGCAGTATGTTCTTTTTCATCATAAACAAGTCCATGGTATATCTCATCTGAGATAAAATAAATATCTCTTTCTTCACAATAATTAATTAAATCTTCTAAAACCTCTTTTTTATAAATATTTCCTGTTGGGTTATTCGGAGATGATATCTGAATAGCTTTTATATCTTTATACTCTCTTAAATGATTAGAGGTAAGTTGATAATTTGTAGATTTATCAACAGAAATTAAAACAGGCTCAACATCTAAAATATAGGAAAAGTTTTTATAACAAGGATAAGAAGGATCAGGAAATGCTAATTTTTCACCTTGGTTTAGCAATATTGAGTAAACTGTTAAAAATGCTCCAGATGTTCCAACTGTTAAAACAATTCTTGATGGAGAGATATTAACTTTATATTTATTATAATAATGTTCTGCTATTTTTTCTCTTAACTCTAAAAGTCCTACACTTTCAGTATAAAAATTTAATTTGTCTTTTACTGCTTTTTCTGCTAACTGCCAAACTTTTGGAGAAGGTTGCAAATCTGGCTCTCCAATTTCAAAATGTATAGTATCTTTATATTTTTGTGCTTCTCTAACAATATCCATTACTATAAATGGAGAAACTTTTGCTAACCTATCCATTGACTTTCCTCATATATGATTGATGAAATTTATTAAATTTGAAATAAGTTTATAATACAATAATCAAAATTTCCATTTTAGGAGAAAAAGATGCCATTAAAAAATTTTAAAGTTTTAAATAATATAAATGATTATAAAGATTTACATAAATTATCAAAAGAAGAGATAAATACTCTTGCTTCTGAATTAAGGGAATATATTATAGAAGTTACTTCTAAAAATGGTGGACATATTGGACCTTCTCTTGGAGTTGTAGAACTTACAATTGCTCTTTTAATGGCATTTGATCCTGAAATTGATAGAATTGTTTGGGATATTGGACATCAAGCTTATGCTTATAAAATATTAACAGGTAGAAAAGATGAATTCCCTACTTTAAGACAGTATAAAGGAATATCAGGATTTTTAAAAAGATCAGAAAGTAAATATGATCATTTTGGAGCAGGCCATAGCTCAACATCTATTTCTGCGGCTTTAGGTATGAGAGTTGGTAAAGATTTATTAAAGAAAGAAGGATATACAGTTGCAGTAATTGGTGATGGTGCTATGACAGCAGGAGAAGCCTTTGAGGCATTAAATAATGCAGGATGGCTTGATCCAAGCAAGTTTATAGTGATACTTAATGATAATCAGATGTCTATATCTCCAAATGTTGGAGCTCTTTATACATATTTTAATAAGATTATTACAAATCAGGTATTCCAAAAACCAAGACAGGCTTTAAAAGAGATATTAGATAAAATTTTCGGAAAACAAGGAACAAAATTAGCAAGGAAATTAGAAGAGTATATAAAAGGGCTTTTTGCCCCTGGTGTAATATTTGAAGAACTTGGATTTACTTATGTTGGAACAATTGATGGACATAATCTTTTTGATCTTGAAAAAACTTTAGAAAATGTAAAACAGATGAGGGGACCTATTTTAATTCATGTAATTACTCAAAAAGGGAAAGGATATAAACCTGCTGAAGAAAATCCTACTCCATTTCATGGAATGTCTCCTTTTGATAAAATAACAGGAGAGCCAAAAAAATCATCTGTTAATCCTTCTTGGAGTAAAGTTTTTGGGAAAGCTTTATGTGAGCTTGCAGAAAAAGATGAAACTATAGTTGCTATAACCCCTGCAATGAGAGAAGGTTCAGGACTTTTAGAATTTTCTCAAAGATTTCCAGATAGATTTTTTGATGTTGGAATAGCAGAGCAACATGCAGCTACCTTTGCAGGAGGACTCGCAGTAGAAGGTTTGAAACCAGTAGCATCTTTTTACTCTACTTTTTTACAAAGAGCATATGATCAAGTAATACATGATATAGCTTTACAAAAACTACCTGTTGTTTTTGCAATAGATAGGGCAGGATTAGTAGGTGCTGATGGCCCAACCCATCATGGAGTTTTTGATATTTCTTTCTTAAGAGCTATTCCAGAAATAATAATTTCAGCTCCAAAAGATGCTCAAGAATTAAGAGATTTATTATATACTGCCTTAAACTCAGGTAAACCTTTTGCAATTAGATATCCAAGAGGAGAAGCAGTTGGAGATATAAAAGAAGGATTTAAAGAAATTCCTATTGGTAGCTGGGAAGTTTTAGAAGAAGGTAAAGATATAGCATTTTTGGCAGTTGGAAGATATGTTCAAAAAGCTTTAGAAGTAAGAAGAATATTAAAAACAAAAGGTATAGATATTACAGTTGTAAATGCAAGATTTATAAGGCCTATAGATAAAGAATTATTAAAGCATATTTTAAATACCCATCAGTTTATTATTACGGGAGAAGATGGAAGTTTAAATGGTGGATTTGGCTCTGCAATAGCAGAATTTATAATGGATAATGATTATGAAAATAGATTAATAAGGTTTGGTATTCCTGATAAATTTATAGAGCATGGAAGTGTTAATTTACTTGAAAAAGATTTAGGACTTTTACCAGAGCAGATAGCTGAGAATATTTATAAAAAGATTTTTAACAAAGATTTTGTTTTTATGAAAAAAGCTTGAAGGCGGAGGCCGGAATCGAACCGGCGTATAAGGGATTTGCAGTCCCCTGCCTTACCACTTGGCTACTCCGCCATTAGAGGTTTAAAATTATATCATTTTTTTATATATTTTCAATAGGAGAAACCTTTGGCAAAAGTAAAAACAGTTTATGTTTGCTCCAAATGTGGAGCTAAATCTTTCAAATGGGCTGGAAAATGTAGTAATTGTGGAGCTTTTGGAAGTTTTGTTGAAGAAAAAATAACAAATAAAAAATCTGGTAATTATTCTATTAAATCTGAAATTTCTGTAAAGCCTTTAAGTAGCATAAATGAAACATTAAACATAGATAGAATCTCAACATATATTCCAACTCTTGATGAAGCCCTTGGTGGTGGAATAGTGCCAGGTCAAGTAATACTTTTATCAGGAGAACCAGGGATAGGTAAATCTACTCTTTTACTTCAAATTGCTTACAATCTTGCAAAAAATAATAAAAAAGTGCTTTATGTATCAGGTGAAGAATCAGCACAACAAATATTTATAAGAGGAAAAAGAATAGATGCAATCCATGAAAATGTATTAATTCTTGCAGATACAAATTTAGAAAATATCCTAAATGCTATTGAAAAAGAAAATCCAGATTTTATAATATTAGATTCTGTTCAAACTGTTTACTCTCAAGAGCTTGAATCAACTGCAGGTTCTGTTTCTCAAGTAAAAGAAGTAAGTGGAAAACTTACAGAAATAGCAAAACAAAAAAATATTCCAACTGTCTTAGTAGGACAGATAACAAAAGAAGGAAGTATAGCAGGACCAAAAGTTTTAGAACATTTAGTTGATACAGTAGCATATTTTGAAGGAGAAAGAGGCCATGCATATAGAGTTTTAAAGCTTATAAAAAATAGATTTGGTGCCGCTGGAGAACTTGCAGTTTTTAGTATGACTTCTAAAGGCTTAAAAGAGATAAAAGACCCTTCTTCATTTTTCTTATCAGAAAAGCCAGAAGGAAAATCAGGAAGTATTATATTCCCATTTACAGAAGGTTCAAAGCCAGTTTTAATAGAAATTCAAGCATTGGTATCAAAAACAGTTTATGCAGTACCACAAAGAAGATCTCAAGGAATAGATATAAACAGAGTTTCTATTATCACTGCAATACTTGAAAAAGAGTTAAATCTATTTTTAAAAGATAAAGATATTTTTATAAATGTAGTTGGTGGAATGCATATAAAAGAACCTGCAGTAGATTTACCTGTTGCAATTGCTATAATATCTTCAGCTTTAGAAAAGCCAATTGATAAAAATTTCGCTGCTTTTGGAGAACTTGGCCTTACAGGAGAAATAAGATCTGTTTATTATACAGATTTAAGATTAAAAGAATGTAAAAAGTTTGGAATTAGCAATATAATGATCCCATATAATTCAGATATAAAAGAAAAAGGTATAAAATTAGTTAAAAATATAAAAGAAGCATTTTCAATTTTGTTTAAAGGAAAATAAGAAAATGGATAAAAACTATTTTAGAATATTAAAAGAGTTAGGAATAGATGAAATTTTCGTAGAAAAGGATAACATGCAACAGGATAAAATTAAGCTTTTAAAAGAGATTAATGAAGAAATTCAAAAATGTACTAAATGTGATTTATATAAATCAAGAACTCAAGCAGTATTAGGAGAAGGTAATATAAATGCAAAACTCATGTTTGTTGGTGAAGCTCCAGGAGCAGATGAAGATAGACTTGGAAGACCTTTTGTTGGAAGGGCTGGAAAGCTACTAACATCTATTATTGAAGAACTTGGACATAAAAGAGAAGAATTTTATATTTCAAATATAAATAAATGTAGACCTCCAAATAATAGAACTCCTACCCCTTGGGAACAAGAGGCATGTTTTCCATATTTAGAAAAACAAATACAGATAATAAACCCAAAAGTTTTGTGCCTTCTTGGAGCAGCAGCAGCAAGGGCTTTCCTTGAAAGAAATGTAGCAATTACAAAAGAAAGAGGACAAATAATAAACTGGAAAGATAAATATTTGATCTTAACTTTCCATCCTGCTTATGTTCTAAGAAATCCTTCTGCGAAAGATACTTTAAAAGAAGATATTAAAAAAGCTATTGAACTTGCTTATTCTGATTAAATATTAATTTTATCAACTAAAATATCTTTAACTTTTGTTTTTTTTCTAAACTCTTTTAAATGTTCCTTTGCTTGTTCTTTATCTAAGTAAAGGCCACAATATACTCCATAAAAATGTTTATATGGATATATAAAACATTGATTTAAATTATGTTTTTCTATAAATTTTTTTGCAGTTTCTTGTTTTTTATAAAGAACTATTCTTATCGAATAAAAATCTTCTTTTGGAACTAATTTTTTAGCTTTAAGTTTTAAAATTTTTACAGTAGCTAATTTTGAATAATCATTTTCTTCTTTTAAAAGATTTTTATAATATTTGTAAGCTTTCTGGTATTCTTTCTTGTTTTCATAAATTAATCCTAAATAAAAACTTGCAAAAGCTTTATCATACTTAATTAATGGTTTTAGATATTCTTCTGCTTTCTCAAACTTTTTACTTTTTATGTAATAATCTGCTAAGAACTTTAAAATATCAGGTGTTTTGTTTTCTATTTTTTCAAACTCTTTAATAGCTAAATCTTTCTTGTTTAGTTTTAAGTATGATAACCCTCTATAGTAATAGATATTATCTAAAATTTTTTTATCATTTTTGAATTTAGATAAATCTTGAGTATAATCTAAAAAAGCTTGATATTTACCAAGTTTATAATAAGCAAAAGCTTTTATATGGTTTATCTCTTTATCATATGGAAGGTGTGTAATTTCTTCCCATTTTTTATTTTCAAATAAAATATCTACTGCTGAAATTAAATATTTAGAATCTTTAGTCTCATTATAAAGTTTAAGTAAAACATCTACCTTATCATCTGGATTTTTAAAAGATGAGTAAGCAAGTTTATAAATATTTATTTTTGCATCTTTTGAGATATTCTCAGTTTCTAAGTTTGGTAGTAATGTTTTTAATCCTTCTAAATTTCCTGATTTTATATAACTATATGCAAGAATTTCTAAAACTTTTTCTCTATATTTATCATCTTTTGGTGCTTTTTGTAAATACTCTTTCGCTTTTTGTATAGTTATTGTATAAACTTTATCATTAAAACTTCCTTGTATTATTGCAAGAAGCTTTTGAAGTTCTGGATTTTTTCCTGCAAATGAAAAACTAAAAATAAAAAGCAGTATTATTAATACTCTCAAAAGCATACCCCTCCAGGACATTTTCCATTAATATGTGCCTCAAACTCATCTCTAAATTTTCTTATTGCATCCATTATAGCATTTGGTGCAGAATAACCAAGTCCACAAATAGAGCCAATAGGTATATTTTTACCAAGATGTATTAAAAGGTCTAAATCTTTTTCTGTAGCAGTTCCTTCTTGGAATTTTTTTAGAATATTAAACTGCTCATATGTTCCAACTCTACAAGGTGTACATTTTCCACAACTTTCATGATGGAAAAAGTTTGCTATTACAATAAGAGAATCTATTATACAGTCTTCTTCGTTTAAAACTATAGTTGTTCCTGTTCCTCCAAATCCTTTTGGTGAGTAATCCATAGGTGTATCAAACTCATCTGGATGATAAACTCCTAAAGCTCCTGAAAATACTGCCTTAGGTTTTCCAATAGGCCCTCCTGCTATATCTATAAGCTCATTTAAAGTAATATCCATAGTTGATTCATAGACACCAGGTTTTTTTACCTTTCCACTTACTGGAAAAAGTTTTGGGCCATAATAACCTGCTGGTCCTATATGCATAAAATACTGCTCATAAGTTACTATTATTGGAATGTTAGATAATGTTTCTACATTATTTACAACTGTTGGCCTTCCAAAAAGTCCCACCTGTGGTGGATAAGGTGGTTTTAGTCTTGGGTGTCCTCTTCTTCCTTCTAAACTTTCAATTAAAGCAGTTTCTTCACCGCAGATATAAGCTCCTGCTCCTCTATAAACATATAAATCAAATGAAAAATCAGTTCCAAGTATATTTTTACCTAAGTATCCTCTTTCATAAGCTTCATTAATTGCATTTTCTAATATCATATATCCTGCAGGATATTCTCCTCTAATATAAATAAAACCTTTTTCTGCTCCTATTGCATAAGCAGAAATAATCATTCCTTCTATTAAAAGATGTGGATCTCTTTCTATTATTATTCTGTCTTTGAAAGTTCCTGGTTCTGATTCGTCTGCATTACAGATTAGGTATCTAGGTTTTGGATTTTGAATTACAAATCTCCATTTTCTTCCAGTTGGAAAACCTGCTCCACCCCTACCTCTAAGGGTACTTTCTTCTACAAGGACAATTATATCTTCTGGTGTAAATTTATTTAAAGCTTTTCTTAAAGCAGAATATCCTCCTGTAGTTTCATACTCTTCTATATCTACAGTTCTATTTTCTTTAGCTCTTCTAAGTAGAAGATTTATATTACTATCTGCATATATTTCTGGAAGATGAGGTATTTTATCTCTTATACTCATTTACTCATACCTATCAAGAATTTCTTTTAAGTCTTGTTCTGTTTTTATTTTACTTCCATCATATAAATCATTATTTATTAAAAAAGCTGGTGCTATTGCACAGCTACCAATACATTCAACAAGTTCTATATACCATTTTCCATCAGGGCTATGTTCTCCTGCTTTTGCTCCTGTAAGTTTTTCAAGTATTTTTAAAAATTTTTTACTTCCTGCTAAATGACATGGTAAATTTCTACAAAGTCTAATATGATGTCTTGCATTCTTTTTATGACGAAACATATCATAAAAACTAACTATCCCTTCTATATCTGCTTCTGGCACTTGTAGATATTCAGAAAGCTCTCTAACTGCTTCATGGGGAATATCTCTATAAACTTCTAAAATAACATGAAGAGAAGGAATAATAGCCTGTTCTTTTACAAGATATTTATTTTTAAAATAATCTATCTTATTTTTAATCTCTTGTGTTAGATATTTATATTCCAATTTCTAACCTTATTTAAGAAACTTTACTTCCCACTTTTACATCTTTATCAACAGTTAAAACTGATAAAGTTTCATCATCTTTTGCAGCTAATATCATACCTTTAGATTCTATTCCAAATATTTTTCTTGGTTTTAGATTTGCAAATATTATTATTTTCTTTCCTACCATCTCTTCAGGTGTATAGTACTGAGCTATACCAGAAACAATTGTCCTTTTTTCTGTTCCAATATCTACAGTAAGTTTTAATAACTTATCTGCTTTTGGTACTTTTTCTGCTTCTAAAACTTGTCCAACAACAAATTCTAATTTTGCAAAATCATCTATTGTAACTATTCCTTCATTCTCATTTACTTTTTCTTCTTTTTTCTCAGACACTTTTTCTTCCTCCTTAAGTTCTATTCTTGGGAATAATGGCTGTATTTTCTTTTTAATCTTTGTTCCAGTTGGAAAACTAAATGGCTGTGGTTTTCCATAAAACTCATTTAGTCCTAAATATTCAAGGGCAATTTTCATCTTTGTAGGCATAAATGGTGTTAAAAGCCATATAATAGCATAAAGTCCATCTGCTAAAGTGTAAAGGGTTGTATCTAAATATGGATTATTTCCTTTTTTTAATGCCCAAGGCTCTGTTTTAACTATATATTTATTTAAAAAGTCTATAAACTGCCATACTTTTTCTAATGCTTTGTAATATTCTAAGTTTGATAAATGCTGATCAAACTGACTTACAGTTTCAGTATAAATCTTTTCATACTCTTTTTCTAAATCTGTTAGATTTTCTCCTTTTTCAACTATACCTTTTTTAAATTTATTTATCATTGATAAGGTTCTTGATATAAGATTTCCAAGGTCATTTGCAAGGTCTGAATTTATTCTTCCTACAACTGCTTTTTTAGAAAAATCACCATCAAGCCCAAAAGGTACCTCTCTTAAAAGAAAATATCTTATCTCATCAACTCCATACTCTTTTGCAACTTCGAAAGGATCTACTACATTTCCAAGACTTTTTGACATTTTTTGCCCTTCAACAGTCCACCAACCATGGGCAAAAACTTTTCTTGGTACTTCAAGTCTTGCGCTCATTAAAAATGCTGGCCAGTAAACTGCATGAAATCTTAAAATATCTTTTCCAACTATATGGACATCTGCAGGCCAAAAAGTTTTAAACATCTCACTTTCAGTGTCTGGATAACCAACTGCTGTTAAATAATTTGTTAAAGCATCAAACCAAACATAGATAGTATGAGTTTCATCAAAAGGTACAGGAATTCCCCATTTTACCCTATCTCTTTTCCTTGAAACTGAAAGATCTTTTAATCCTTGTTTTACAAAGGAAATTACTTCATTTCTTCTATAGTCTGGTTGTATAAAATCTGGATTTTTTTCATAAAGCTCTAAAAGTTTATCTGTATATTTAGAAAGTCTAAAAAAGTAGCTTTCTTCAACAATTTTTTCACATTTTTTCTGATGTATAGGACATTTATAATCTAAATCTTTTATTTCTGTTTCTGTTTTAAACTCTTCACACCCTACACAATACCAACCTTCATATTTTCCTAAATATATATCTCCATTTTCATAACATTTTTGAAATATATGTTGAACTGCTTTTATATGATCTTCATCTGTTGTTCTTATGAATCTATCATAAGATATATTTAAAACTTCCCAAAGTTGTTTAAACTTTTGATGAGTTTTATCTGCAAGCTCCTTAGGTGTTATTCCTTTTTCTTCTGCAGTTTTTTGTATTTTTAAACCATGTTCATCTGTACCTGTTAAGAAAAATGTTTTTTTACCTCTTTGTCTGTTATATCTTGCTAAAACATCTGCTGCTATAGTTGTGTATGCATGGCCAAGATGCGGTACATCATTAACATAATATATAGGTGTGGTTACATAAAACTTATCTGCCATAAATTACCTCATTGGTAAAAGTTAATTAATAGTATTTTACTATAACTAAGGAATAAATCGGAAAATAGATATTCTGCAGTAAAAATAAATTATAAAATCAAACACTGTTTAATTTTTTTTATTCTTATGGTAATATTTTTTACCAAATCTGGCAGAAAGAGGTAATATAAAGTTGAAAGAGCTCATTATTACAAGTATAGCCTTAGGTATAAAATCTTTAGTATTTATAATTGGTATGTTTCTCCTTGCAGCATATTTAACATGGGTAGAAAGAAAATTTGCTGGCCATGTACAACAAAGACCAGGACCTTTACATGTTGGATGGCATGGGCTTCTTCAACCTATAGCAGATGCTTTAAAGGTTTTAACTAAAGAAGATATAGTGCCTGAAGGTGTAGATAAATTTTTATTCTATCTTGCATCTTTAATGGCTTTTGTTCCTGCAATACTTATATTAGCTGTTGTTCCTTTTGGAGAACCTATAAATATATTTGGATATGAAATTAAGCCATATATTACTGATTTAAATGTAGGTTTAATTCTTGCATTAGCATTTGGTAGTATCTCTGTATATGGCGTTATCTTCGCTGGATGGGCATCAAACTCAAAATATCCTATGATTGGTGGATTAAGAAAAGCAGCTGTTTTAATTGGTTATGAAGTTGCTCTTGGTTTTGCAATGGTTGGCCCTATAATGCAAGCTGGTACTTTCTCATTAAAAGGAATTGTAGAAGCTCAACAAGGACTATGGTTTATAATTCCTAATATTCTTGGTTTTATTGTTATACTTTTTGCTATCCTTGCAGAAACTGGAAGAACTCCTTTTGATGTTCAAGAAGCAGAAGCAGAGCTTGTTTCTGGATATAATACAGAATATTCTGCAATGAAATTTGGTTTATTCCCACTTGCTGAATGGTATATAGCTACATTTGTTTTAAGTGCAATAGCTGTAATATTATTCTTTGGTGGTTGGAATGGCCCTCATATATTTGGTCCAATTTCACCATTTATATGGTTCTTCTTAAAACTTGCTATGATGTTTATGTTCTTTTTATGGGTACATTGGACTCTTCCAAGATATAGAGTTGATCAGATAACTGAAATTGCATGGAAAGTAATGCTTCCTCTTTCTTTAATAAATATATTTATTGTCGCAATCTGGATAATAATATTTGGATAACAATGGTAAAAATTAAATATATAGAAAGACCAAAGCTTTCTAAGATGGAAAAGCTATTTTTTATTGACTTTATAAAAGGAATGAAAATAACTATAAAAAACTTTTTTAGAAGAACTATTACAACACAATATCCTTTTGAAAAACTTACACCTCCAAAAAGATTTAGAGGCACTCATGCTCATAGAGTAAAAGATGGTAAAGAGCCACCTTCATTTAAAGTACTTGAAAAATTTATGGAAATACATGAAGGTGAAAGTAGATGTGTAGCTTGTTATATGTGTCAACAAGCATGCCCAATACCATCTTTATTTAATATTGAAGCTGAGCAACTTCCAAATGGGAAAAAAAGAGTTACAAAATTTGATATGAATCTGTTAAACTGTCTTTATTGTGGATTATGTGTAGATGCTTGTCCTGTTGATTGTATAATCATGACAGATAGTTATGAAACTGCAACTTATCAAAGGAAAGATTGTGTAATTCATATTGATGATATGTCAGAAAGAGGAAGAGATTTTGATGAAAGAAGATATGATGAACCTGATAGAATCTGGATAGATGATGATGTTAGAAAAAAATTGTGGGGGCATATTAAATGGAGTTAAATCTTAATAGTATAGCTTTTTGGAGTTTTTCTTCTTTAGCAGTATTATCTGCTCTTGGAGCTATATTTTTTAGAAATTTAGTTTATACAGTTTTATCTCTTATTTCTGTATTAATAATGATTTCAGGATTGTTTTTTACTCTTGGAGCAGAACTTGTTGGAGCTCTTCAACTTTTAATTTATGCAGTAGCTATAGTTGTTTTTTATGTTTTAGTAATATCTACTGTTCCTCAATTTAAAGGTAAAGCTATAGATCCTAAATATATGCTTTTATCAATTCCTATAGGATTTTTAATCTTCCTTGAACTTGCTTATGTATCTGTATATGGAGCATGGAAATCAAATACTGGAATATTTTCTCCTGAGATTGTAGAAAAAATTGGTAATGCAAAAGCAGTATCAACAATGCTTTTTACTAAATATTTATTCCCGTTTGAAGTAGCTTCTTTAATTCTTTTAGTTGCAATGATTGGAGCTATAGTAATAGGTAAAAAACAGGAGCAGGAGGATTAATATGTCTATCCCTTATGAATATTATATAGCTTTAAGCGGTCTTTTAATGGTTATTGGATTAGTAGGTATAATAATTAGAAGAAATATAATTGCTGTTTTAATTTCTACAGAATTGATGTTAAACGCAGTTAATATTGCATTTGTTGCTTTTGATATGAAACTCCATGATGTTGCAGGTCAGGTTTTTGTATTCTTTATACTTACTATTGCAGCAGCTGAAGCAGCTATAGGATTAGGATTAATTATGGCTATTTATAGACTTAGAAAAGATGTAAATATTGATACTTTAACTGAGTTAAAACTGTAAAGAGGGGTATAAATGGAAAACTTAAATTATTTATGGATAGTACCTTTTGCACCTTTAATTGCTGCTATTATTACAGGGCTTTTTGGATATAAGTTTTTAAGAGAACCTCTTTCAGGGATCATTGCAGTTATTGGCGTTGCCATATCTGCAGTAGCTGCAGTATCTGGATTTATCCATGTAATGAATACAGGAGGCCATTATGATTTAAAACTATTTACTTGGATGCCTCTTGGTAATTACGAAATTTCTGTTAGTATTTTATGGGATCCATTATCTGCATTAATGTCTTGTGTTGTAACTGTTATTTCTACATTTATATTTATATTTGCAACTGGTTATATGAAAGGAGATGAATCTTATCCAAGATTTTTCACTTATCTTTCTATGTTTGTATTTATGATGCTTATGCTTACCCTTTCTGATAACCTTGTCCAACTTTTCTTTGGTTGGGAAGGTGTAGGTTTAATGTCTTATCTCCTAATTGGATATTTCCATTTTAAAAAATCTGCAGCAAATGCTGCTTTTGAATCTTTTATAGTTAACAGAGTTGGAGATTGGTCATTTTTACTTGGAATTCTTCTTGCTTTTGTAACTTTTGGAACTTTAGATTATTTAGATATATTTGCAAAAATTCCAGAAGCTAAAGAATTCACAATAACATTAATTGCTTTATTACTTTTTGGTGGTGCAGTTGGTAAATCTGCTCAGATCCCACTTCATATATGGCTTCCAAATGCTATGGAAGGTCCAACTCCTGTTTCAGCTTTAATACATGCAGCTACAATGGTTGCTGCTGGTGTTTATATGGTAGCAAGATTAATGCCTTTATTTGCTTCATCTCCTATAGCTTTAGATGTTGTTCTTTATATAGGTACTGCTTCTGCATTTGTAGCAGCAACTATGGGACTTGTCCAAAATGATATAAAAAGAATAATTGCATATTCTACAATGTCTCAGCTTGGATATATGTTTGCTGCAGAAGGACTTGGATTATTTAGTGATGGAATGTTCCATCTTGCATCTCATGCAACTTTTAAAGCTCTATTATTCTTAGCTGCTGGTTCTGTGCTTGTTGCTATACATCATATCCTTGATGTATGGAAAATGGGGCAGCTTAGAAAATATATGCCTATTACTGCAGCTACATTTTTAATTGGTGCTTTAGCCCTTGCAGGGATTCCTCCATTTTCTGGATTTTTCTCAAAAGATCCTATAATAGAAGGTGCTTACCATATTAACTGGGTTGTGTGGGCATTACTTTGGTCTGGAGCTGGACTTACTGCATTTTATATCTTTAGACTTTATTTCTTAGCTTTTGAAGATGGAGATAGATTAGATCCTCATATAAAATCTCATGTTCATGAATCTCCGTGGAATATGACAATACCTTTAATGGTTCTTGCTACTGGAGCTGTAGTTCTTGGATTTTTTAGAGAATTCTTCCTTAATTTCTTAAGACCTTCTTTAGATATTAAAGCAATGCCAGAAGATTTTGTTCCTGAAAAAACTAAGATATTGATGGAAGAAGGATTAAGTAGGGCACATCATGTACATATTCCATCTGATGCTATAGAATTTTTAGTAGAGTCTCTAACATCTCCTCTTGGAATATTAGCTTTATTAACTGCTTTAGGTGGTATATTCTTTGCTTATCTTGTTTATCAGAAAAATGTTATTAGTTATAAATGGCTTGGGGAAACTTTCAAACCTTTATATAAACTTTTTTATAATAGATGGTATTTTGATAATGTTTATTATGCAATATTTGTTTACGGATATTACAAATTTTCAGTATTCTTATGGAAACTTGGTGATAGATTTATTATTGATGGAATAGTTGATGGTTCTGCAAAAGCTTCTTTAGCTACTGGTGGAGTTTTAAGATTAACTCAAACAGGAAGAATAAGTGCTTATGTTTTACAGATGTCCTTAGGTATACTGGTATTTTTAAGCTTATTCTTAATAGTAAAGTAATGGATGGAGGAATAGAATGACATTTGAATTTGAAGCAGCTAATATACCTTGGATAACAATCTCAATTCTAATACCGTTAATAGCAGCTGGTGTACTGTTTTTCCTTGATAAAAGATTTGCAAAACCAATAAGTATTATAGTATCAGCAATTGTTTTTGTTATATCTACATATATGCTTTTTGCTTATGATTATTCATCATATAAAATTCAATTTTATGAAAAATATAGTTGGATTCCTCAATTTGGTATTTCCTATGAAGTTGGTGTTGATGCTCTTAGTTTAACTATGTTTTGGCTTACGGCTCTTGCATTTTTACTTTCTTTTATATGGAGCGTTAATATAAAAAAGAGAGTTAAAGAATATTTTATAGCTTTTCTTGTACTTGAAGCTGCTTGTATAGGTGTTTTTGTATCTTGGGATATGGTTTGGTTTTATATATTCTGGGAAGCAATGCTTATTCCAATGTTTTTAATAATTGGTGTTTGGGGATATGCTGAAAGAATTTATGCAGCTACTAAGTTCTTCATATATACATTCTTTGGTTCTCTTTTCCTATTAATTGGTGTTATTGGAATGTATGTTTACCAATATTTTCATTATGGAAAACTTTCAACAAGTTATTTTGATTTAGTTAATACAAATCTTCCTTTTGGATTAGAAATAGTATTCTTTTTACTTCTTGCTCTTGGTTTTGCTATTAAGGTACCTATGTGGCCTTTCCATACATGGCTTCCTGCAGCTCACGTTCAGGCTCCAACTGCAGGTTCTGTAATTCTTGCTGCTGTACTACTTAAAATGGGTACTTATGGATTTGTTAGATTTTCACTTCCATGGTTTCCAGAGGCTTCAAAATATTTCATTCCAGTAATGTTTACCTTAGGGGTTATTGCTATTATATATACTGCTGCTATGGCTCTTGCTCAGCAACATATTAAAAGAATTATTGCATACTCTTCTGTATCTCATATGGGATTTGTAACTCTTGGTACTTTTGCTCTAAATGTAGAAGGAATGAATGGAGCTATTATCACAATGATTTCTCATGGATTAACTTCAGCTGCTTTATTCTTTGCAGCAGGATGGATTTACGAAAGGTCCCACTCATATATGCTAAAAGATTTAGGTGGTATGGCAAAATACGTTCCTGTATTTGCTACTTTATTTATGATTTCTGCAATGGCTTCTGTAGGTCTTCCAGGACTTTCAGGATTTGTTGGTGAGTTTTTAGCTTTACTTGGTACATTTAAAACAAATGTATGGTTTGCAGCATTGGCAGGTATAGCTCTTGTAGTAGGTGCTGGATATACTCTCAGACTTTACCATAAAACAATGTTTATGGAAGAACTTGTAGATAAAAATATAATCCATAAATGGAAAAATACTCATGATATGACTACTTCTGAATTTTTAGCATTTATACCACTTGTAATATTAATGTTTGTAATTGGTATTTATCCTAAATGGTGGATAGATTTAATTAACACAACTTCTATTTCTATTCTTTCAAAGTTCATAGGAGGCTAAGGGATGTCAATAATACAGCAAATAGTATCTGCAATAGGAATTCCTAATTTTTCAGTTTTATGGCCAGAAATTATAGTTTTAATAACTGCTTTTATTGTATTTTTTGAAGAATTACTTACAAAAAATAGAACATTAATTACTGCAACAACAGTTGTAGGATTATTAGTTGCTTTTGTTTCTATATTTTTTATAAAGCAAGGTGATATTACTTTATATGGCCTTTATATAGTAGATAGTTATGCTCTTTATTTTAAAGTTTTCCTTATTGCATCTACATTAATAATAATTGGTACTTATAGAACTTACTTTGAAAATAAAGAGATATACTTTGGTGAATTTTATTATCTTACTCTTTTTGCACTTCTTGGTATGATGATAATGGTTTCATCTATTAACTTATTTACTTTCTATGTAGGTCTTGAACTTACATCTATTACAACTTATATCCTTGTTGGAATGTTTATTACAAAAAGAAAAGAGCTTAAAGATTATGATTATAAATCTAAGGAAGCAGCATTTAAATATTTAATTATTGGTGGTGCAGGAACTGCAATTATAAGCTATGCAATAGCATTTTTATATGGGGCTTCAGGTACTTTTGATTTTATTGAGATTTCAAAAATGACTTTTTCTGAAGAGCCAAGCTTAGGTCTTATAATAGGGCTTGTTTTATTAATAATAGGTCTTGCATTAAAAGCAGCAGCTGTACCTTTCCATTTTTGGACTCCTGATGCTTATGAAGGTGCTCCAACACCTATTACTAACTTTATGGCAGTTGTTGTTAAGGTTGCAACTTTTGCTTTGATTTTAAGGGTATTAATACAAGCATTTCCTTATGTTTCAGAAGATTGGAGCTATTTATGGGCAATACTTGCTGCTTTATCTATGATAGTTGGAAACTTTATAGCTTTAAGACAAAAAAATGTTAAAAGAATGCTTGCATATTCTTCTATAGCTCATACTGGATATATCACTGCTGCTCTTGCAGCACCAACAGGTATGGGATTTGCAGCATTTTTATTTTATATTGTTATTTATATATTTATGGCTATAGGTGCTTTTGCAGCATTATCAGCATTAGAAAAAAGTGAAGGCTGGACTAATCATATAGATGATTTTAAAGGACTTGCTAAAAATAATCCATTTGTTGCATTAACTATTTTAGTTTTTATGTTCTCAATGCTTGGAATTCCGCCAACTGTTGGATTTATGGGTAAACTTGGAGTATTCTTTGCATTAATTGGCTCTGACATATGGTGGTTAGCTGTTGTATTAGTAATAATGAGTATTATTTCTGCAGGATATTATTTAAGGGTAGTATCTGTAATGTATATGTATGAGCCTTTAAAGAAGTTTGATTTTAATATAAACTTTACAGAAAAAACTATTCTTTTTGTAATGGCAATAATAGTGTTAATTCTTGGAATATATCCAACTCTATTTTGGTCATTCTCTACAAATCTAAGCACAATGTTAATAGCTCATGTAGGAATGTAATGAAAGGAGAAGTTTTTATAATATCTGCTCCAGCAGGTGGTGGAAAAACAACCATCACCTCTCTTCTATTAAAAGAAATACCAAATCTAACAAGGGTTATTACCTGTACAACTAGAAAGCCAAGAGAAGGCGAAAAAAATGGTGTAGATTATATCTTTTTATCAAAAGAAGAGTTTGAAAACTGGATAAAAGAAGGAAAACTCTTAGAATATGCAGTAGTTCATGGAAATTATTATGGAACTCCTAAGGAAGAAGTAGAAAAACTTTTAAAGGAAGGAAAAGATGTAATACTTGTTATAGATGTCCAAGGTATGAGACAAGTTAAAGGTAAAATAAAGCCTTTAACTACTATCTTTATAATTCCTCCATCTATAGATGAACTTATAAACAGAATGAAAAAAAGAGGAGATTCAGAGGAAGAGATAAATAAAAGGCTTAATACTGCTAAACAAGAGTTTAAACACTGGAAAGAGTATGATTATATAGTAATAAATGATATTTTAGAAGATGCAAAAGAAAAAATTAAAAACATTATACTAGCCCATAGAAACAAAACTTGTAGATTTGATTTAAATAAAGTCAAAGATGAAAAATTAAAAGATTTAATGGAAAATGGATAAATTATTAAAAATAATTTTCGTAGTTTATACATTAATAATATGTTTTTTATCTTTCTATCCAATAGAAGAAACACCTACTTCTGATAAACTAAATCATTTTATAGCATTTTTTGTATTTTCAGTTTTATTAAAAGTTTCTTTTAAAACAGGATATTTTGCTACTTTCTTTTATTCTTTAATATTTGGAACTTTTATAGAATTTGTTCAGTATTTTTTACCTTATAGAAGCTGTGAATTTGCTGATATAGTAGCAGATTCTTTTGGAGCTTTATCTGGACTTTTTTCTTACTTTTTTATTGTTTTTGGTAAAGAAAGTTTGGTAGAATTTGAAAAATAATAAATAGGGCAAAAGCAATGAAAATTTCAGAAAAATTAAAACAGGTAAATACAAGTATATCTTTTGAGTTTTTTCCTCCTAAAAATGAGGAAGGTGAAAAACAGCTATTTAATACAATTAAAGATTTAGAAAAGTTAAATCCAACTTTTGTATCTGTAACATATGGAGCAGGTGGTTCAACAAGAGATAGAACAAGAAATATAGTAAAAAAAATCCATGAAGAAACTTCTTTAACTGTTATGGCTCATCTTACTTGTATAGGTCATACTAAAAAAGAGTTAATAGAAATCCTTTCTGATTATAAAAATATTGGAATTCAAAATATTCTTGCTTTAAGAGGAGATATTCCTTTAGGACAAGAAGAGTCAGAAATTTATAAAAAAGATGGATGTAGATTTGCAAATGAACTTGTAAAGCTAATAAGAACTGAGTTTAAAGATTGGTTTAGTATAGGAGTTGCTGCTTATCCTGAAGGACATCCTGAAAGTCCAAATCTTGAAAGGGATATATTATATTTTAAGAAAAAGGTTGAAGCAGGTGCAGATTTTGCTATAACTCAGATGTTTTTTGATAATAGATATTTTTATGAATATCTAAATTTGTGTGAAAAAGAAGGAATAAATATTCCAATTATTCCTGGTATAATGCCTATTACTAATTTTAAGCAGATAAGAAAGTTTGCTTTAATGTGCGGTGCTACTATTCCTGAAGATTTAGTAAAAAAACTTGAAAAAGTTGAAGATAAACCTGAAGAGGTTGAAAAAATAGGAATAGAATTTGCTACAAAACAATGTGAAGATTTATTAAAACATGGAGTAAAAGGACTTCATTTTTATACCCTAAATAAATCAAAAGCTACAATAGAAATTTATAACAATATAAAACATTTAGTAAAATGAAAAAGGGCTAAAGCCCTTTTTAGCTTTTTAAAATCTGGAATGTTATTCCAGATTCAACATATCCAATAAGTCCACTTAATATTAAATATAAAATTATTAAAAGTATAATAAATTGGAAATTCTTAGAACCTTCTGAAGGTATTCCTAATATTTTTTCTGCTGCTATAAATATTAAATAAAAAGTATAAAAAGAAGCTAAAAATAAAACAAACATGGAGATTGGAGAGTTAACAGCATAAAATGCACCAGCTGCCCATGAAGGTATTAATGAAAATATAGCAACTGTAAAAGCTTTATTAGGATTTTTTATGCCACCAAAAGCACCAGATAAAAACATTATTAAAATAGCAACTACTACTGGCTTAAAAAGTTCAAAACCATAAGTTACAAGCATTACCATTATTTCTTTTGTTAAGTCATTATCTTGCAATGTATGTAAAAGAGCTTTCATATACTCTACTGTTTGAGGATTTTGTTGAGTATCTTTTTCTGCCATTTCAAGGAAATTTTTTATTCCTTGTATATAAACATTTTTAAAAACAGTAAAACCAATAAAATGACTTATTGCTGGTATAAAAGCAAATACTATGGCAAACCTTAGATAAAGTTCTTTAATTGTAAAATTTTCCTTAGCTAACTTTTCCCATCCTTGTTTTGGCTTAAAATAAAGTTCAAAAAAATAAGGTATCATCTCTTCCTCCATTTATAATGATTTAAAATTATTATATACTTAATTGACTAAAAATATTATTGGAGGTTAGATTTTGGAAGAGTTAAAAAGTTTAATAGTAGAAGTTTGGGAAAATAGAGAGCTTTTAAAAGAAAAAAAGTATCAAGATGCTGTAAGGGAAACTATAGATTTACTTGATAAAGGTAAAATTAGAGTTGCAGAAAAAAAAGATGGAGATTGGATAGTTAATGAATGGGTTAAACAAGCAATATTGCTTTATTTCCCTATCCAAGATATGCAAGTAATGGAAGTAGGTCCTTTTGAGTATTACGATAAAATTCCTTTAAAGAAAAATTGGCAAGATGCAGGTGTTAGAGTTGTACCTCCTGCAACAGCAAGATATGGCTCTTTTATTGAAAAAGGTGCAATTTTAATGCCTTCTTATGTAAATATTGGAGCTTATGTAGGTAGTGGTACTCTTGTTGATACTTGGGCAACTGTTGGTTCTTGTGCTCAGGTGGGAAAAAATGTACATCTTTCTGGTGGTGTTGGCCTTGGTGGTGTATTAGAGCCTCCTTCTGCTAGACCTGTAATTATAGAAGATAACTGTTTTATTGGCTCAAGATGTATTATTGTTGAAGGTGCAGTTATTGAAGAAGAAGCTGTTATTGGTGCAGGAGTTATTATTACAGGTTCAACAAGAATTATTGATGTATCTGGAGATGAGCCTATTGAATATAGAGGAAGAGTTCCTGCAAGAAGTGTTGTAATACCTGGTGTTATGAATAAAAAATTCCCTGCTGGTGAGTATGGAGTTCCGGTAGCTTTAATTATAGGAAAAAGAAAAGAAAGTACAGATAAAAAAGTTTCTTTAAATGAAGCTTTAAGAGAATTTGGTGTAGAGGGTTAATGTATTCCTCTTCTATAATAAATAATGTAATATTAGCTGGATTATTTATTTGGTTTACTACCAGCTTAGGTGCTATTGTTGCTGTAATTTTTAAAAGATTTCCATCTTCTTGGCTTTATATATCCTTAGCTTTTAGTGGAGGCATAATGCTTGTTGCCTCCTTTACATCTCTTATCTTGCCTGCCATAGATAAAGGTTCTATATACATTGTTTTATTGGGTATTATTTTAGGTTTTGTTATGATTTATATATTAGAAAAGTTTTTACCTCATGAAGAGCATTTTCTTAAATATAAAATTGCTACTGCTTATAAAGATAAAGTTAGAAGTATAGTACTTATAGTTTTAGCAATAATCATACATAACTTTCCTGAAGGAATGGCTGTAGGGGTTTCTATTGTTAATGATATACATAAAGGATGGGCTACAGCAATAGCTATTGGTATTCAAGATATTCCTGAAGGTCTTGCTGTATCTTTACCTTTAATTTTCTTAACAAACAGAGTATTTATTCCTATTTTTATAGGAATTTTAAGTGGTTTTTCTGAATTTGTTTTTGCTTTAGCAGGAGGATTAATATTTAGTTATTTAGATTTTTTCTTACCTTTAGGTATGTCCATTGCTGGTGGAGCAATGATATATGTAACAGTAAAAGAAGTATTTCCTCAGGTTTATTCAGAAAATAAAGAAGGGCTTGTTACTATAGGATTTTTAATTGGGTTTTTAACAATGCTTTATTTAGATACAGTTTTAGGTTAATCTAAATCCCTTCTAAATATGATAAAATAATACTCTTAAACAAGTTTAACGAGGTTATCCTAAATGTCTGAAATTTTTCAAAAACCTATAGAAGAAGAAGCAAAATCAGCATATCTAGATTATGCAATGTCTGTTATTGTCGGAAGGGCAATACCAGATGTTAGAGATGGTTTAAAACCTGTTCAAAGAAGAATTTTACACTCAATGAATGAACTTGGTCTTTATCCAAATAAACCATATAAAAAATCTGCAAGAATTGTTGGTGAATGTCTTGGTAAATATCACCCTCATGGAGATACATCTGTTTATGATGCTTTAGTTAGAATGGCTCAAGACTTTACATTAAGATATCCATTAATACAAGGACAAGGTAATTTTGGTTCAATAGATGGCGATCCTCCTGCAGCAATGAGATATACAGAAGCTCGTTTAACAAAACTTGCTATGGAAATGCTTGCAGATATAGATAAAAACACTGTAGATATGAAAGAAAACTTTGATGCATCTTTACTGGAGCCAGAAGTTTTACCTGCAAAATTTCCAAACCTTATATGTAATGGAGCATCAGGTATAGCAGTTGGTCTTTCTACAAATATTCCACCACATAATTTTACTGAGGTTGCAGAAGCTTTAAAATATCTTGCACAATTTCCAAATGCAACAGTAGAAGAGTTATGTCAGTTTATAAAAGGTCCAGATTTTCCAACAGGTGGAATTTTAACAACTTCTCATAAAGATATTATAAAAATTTATGAAGATGGTAGAGGCTCTGTAAAACTTAAAGGAAAAGCAAGAATAGAAAGACTTGCAGGAAATAGACATAGAATTGTTATTTATGAAATACCATATCAAGTAAACAAAGTAGAACTTATTAAAAGAATTGCAGAACTTGTAAGGACAGGAAAAGAAAAAGGAATCTCTGATCTTAGAGATGAATCTGATAGAGATGGAATAAGAATTATAGTAGAGTTAAAAAGAGAAGCAAATCCAGAAAAAGTATTAAAGAAACTTTATAAAAGAACACCATTAGAAAAATCAATTCCTATAAACTTAACTGTTTTAGTAGGTAAACAGCCTAAAACATTAGACTTAAAAGGTGTTTTATGGGAATTTATAAAACATAGAATTGAAGTAATTACAAGAAGAACATTATTTGAACTTGAAAAAGCAGAAAAAAGACTTCATATAATAGAAGGTCTTTTAAAAGCATTAGAAAATGCAGATAGAGTAATAGAGATAGTTAGAGGTTCTAAAGATACAAAAGAAGCAAAAGAAAAATTAACTGCAGAATTTGAGCTTTCAGAGGAGCAGGCACAAGCTATTTTAGATATGAGACTTGCAAGATTTACATCTTTAGAAAGTGAAAAACTTTATGAAGAGGCAAATGAGTTAAAAGTTCAAATAGAAAGATATAATCAAATATTATCTTCAGAAGAAGAAAAAATAAATGTTTTCATTGAAGAAATAGATGAACTTTTAGAAAAATATGGAGATGAAAGAAAAACAGTAGTAGCTACATATACAGGATTAACTTTTGAAGAAAATCATATATTAGCAGTATTAAGTAGTGGAAAAATCTTTAATTATAGAGTTGATAATATAGAAGATAAAGAAGAAGTCGATAAAATTTACAATAAAATAATAAATCAGATTTCATCTTCTTTAAATTATGGAGAAAAATTAATATCTATCCAAGAATTAACAAGTTCAACACCAATAGCATTTATTACAAATGATGGTAGAAGTATATGGTCTTTAGTATCAGATCTTCCAAAAGGTGAAGGAAAAATAAAATATATAGATGAAAATTATATTGTAGGAACTGCTTTTAAAGGTGAAGGTGATGAAGATAGATTATTTATTCTTACAAAAAATGGAATAATTAAAAGAATGACTTTTGAAGATATATTTTATAAATCTGTAAATCAAGAGATAATTCCTTTACAAGAGGATGATGAAGTTGTAATAGCTTTTGCAGACGATCATCCTTCACATATAGCTATATATACAGAAAAAGCAGACTTATTAATTTTTGAAAGAAATCAAGTAAGAATTACAGGGCCTAAAGCAAAAGGAGTAGAAGCTATAGATTTAGATGAAGGCGATAAAGTAAAAGGTGGATTTTTATTAAATAGTGAAGATTATATCCTTACAATTACAGAAAATGGGTATATTAAGCTAACTTCAAAAAAAGAGTTTCCAATTAAGAAAAGAGCCCAAAAAGGATTAATGGCAGTAAAACTTCAAAAAGGTGATAAATTATCAGTAGCTACATCTGTAAATATTGGAGACAATGTAATTTTAACAACTGATACTGGAAAAATTATGAAGCTTGAAATAGATGATAAAAGAATTCCTATATCAAAAAGAACTGCTATGGGAGAAAAACTTATAAATGAAAAAGTAATAGGAATTGTAAAGCCAAAAATAAATATAACTAAAGAAGGTCAAACAGAAGATAATGGATAATGAAAAATTTGTAATATGGGGTAGAAACCCGGTAATTGAAGCAATAAAATCAGGGAGAAATTTAGAAAAGATACTTATAGCCCATGATAGTAAATTCCCAAAATCTTTATTTAAACTTGCAGAAGAAAATAATATAAAAATACAAAAAGTACCAAGAAAAAAAGTAGAAGAGCTTGCAGGTACAAAAAAAACACAAGGAATAGTAGCATTAGTTTCACCTATTACATACTGGGAAATTAATAAACTTTTACAAAAAACAATTGATGAAAAAGGATTTTTAGTGTTTTTGGATCATATCACAGATCCTCAAAATGTAGGAAATATAATAAGAACATCAGAAGTTTTAGGAGCATCAGGAGTAGTCATTCCAAAAGAAAGATCAGCACCTATAAATGAAGTAGTTGTAAAAGGTTCTGCAGGAGCAGTTTTCCATATACCTATTTCTAAAGTTGGAAGTTTAAGAGATACATTAGAAAAATTTCAGAAACTTGGCGGATGGGTTGTAGCAATAGAAAAAGGTGGAAAACCTATACATAAATTAAAATTTCCTTTTCCAGTTGCTATTGTTCTTGGTTCAGAAGGAAAAGGGACATCAAAATCAATAATAAAGATGGCCGATATCATAGCAACAATACCAATGAAAGGTAAAATAACATCTTTAAATGTAGCTTCAGCAGGAGCTATAGGAATTTGGGAAATAGCAAAACAAAACTGGATAGAGGTAGAAAAATGAGCCGATTTGATGAACTTGCAAAACAATGGGATGAAAAACCTTTAAGAGTAGAAAATGCTAAAAAAATAGGACAAGCTATACTTGATAATATACCTGTTTCTACAGATTGGAATGTTATGGATTTTGGAGCAGGAACTGGTCTTTTAACATTTTACATTCAACCATTTGTAAAAAATATAGATGCCATAGATAACTCTACAGGAATGCTTGAAGTATTAAAAGAAAAAGCAGAAAAAGCTAATGTAAAAAATATAAATCCAGTTTTAAAAGATTTGGAAAAAGATGATTTAGGAGAAAATAAATATGAACTTATAATAAGCAGTATGACACTTCATCATATAAAAGATATAGAAAGTTTTTTAAAAAAACTTTATAAAGCATTAAAAAAAGATGGATATATTGCAATAGCAGACCTTGAAGAAGAAGATGGAACTTTCCATTCTGATAATGAAGGAGTTCATCATTTTGGATTTAATAAAGAAAATCTTAAAAAGATTTTAGAAAAAGTAGGCTTTAAAGATATAAATATATTAACTGTAAATTTTATAAATAAAAATGGAAAAGATTATCCAGTATTTTTAGCAATAGCAAGAAAATGAAAATTTCCCAAATTGCAGAAATAACAGAAGCAAAAGTAATAAATTTAAAAGATAAAGATATAAATCGTTTTATTATTAATTCAAAAGAAACTCAAGAAGGAGATTTTTTTGTACCACTAAAAGGAACAAAAACTGATGGACATAACTTTATAGAAGATGCATTAAAAAAAGGAGCTTATGGTAGTTTTTCAATAAAAGATTTAAATCTTGATAATATCCTACTTGTGGATAATCCATTAAAAGCACTTACAAAAATAGCAAAATATAATAAACAAAAAATAAAAACTAAAATAGCAATTACAGGAACGGCAGGAAAAACAACAACAAAAGAGATTTTATCTTTCTTACTTTCCCAATTTGAAGATATTTATTACACTAAAGGAAATTATAATAATCATATAGGTCTTCCTTTAACCTTAGCAAACATAGATAAAAATTATAATTATGGTATTTTTGAACTTGGAGCAAGCCAAAAAGGAGATATTGAATATCTTTCTGATATTCTAAATCAAGATATTGCAGTTATTACAAATGTTGGATATGGTCATACAGAAGGATTTGGAGGATATGAAGGAGTTTTAGAAGAAAAAACAAAAATATTAAATAATGCAAAGTTTAAGATTATTCCAGAGTATATAAATATAAATGATAAAAATACTAAAAGTTTTGGCTATAAAAATGCAGATATTTTAATAAAAGACATCAATCTAACTATGGAAGGTACTGAAGGTATCTTAAGTTATAAAGGAGAAAATATTAAAGTATTTGTTCCTGTATTTAATAAAAAGATTTTAGAAAATGTAGCTATTTCAGTGCTTATACTTGATTATTTAGGATTTGATTATAAAAATGCTTTAAAAAGATTAAATGAGTTTACAGTCTTAAAAGGAAGAGGAAATATTATAAAACATAAAAATCTTACAATAATTGATGATACATACAATGCAAATCCTATTTCTACAAAAAATGCTATTGAAACTTTATCTAATTTAAAAGGAAGAAAAATTCTTGTTTTAGCAGATATGAAAGAACTTGGAAAGTTTTCAAAAGAAAAGCATGAAGAAATTGGAAGATATATTTTAAACTCAGATATAGATAAAATATTCCTTTTTGGAGAAGAAGTTAAATATATTTATGATATTTTAAAAGAAAAAAAAGATGTTTTTATCTTACCAAAAGAAAAAATAGCAGAAAAAATAAAGGAAGAAAAACAACCAGCTTTTGTATGGATAAAAGGTTCAAGAAGCACAAAAATGGAAGAAGTTATTGATTTAATTACTGAGTAAAAATTTATAAATTGCCATTCTTGTAAATAATCCATTTTCAACCTGTTCAAGAATTAAACTTCTATTTCCATAAACAAGTTCACTTTCTATTTCAACACCTCTATTTACAGGTCCCGGATGCATAATTACTGCATCTTCTTTCAGCATATTTATTCTATTTTGATTTAATCCATACTTTATAGAATACTCATTTAATGTAGAAAAAAATGGTTTTGATTGTCTTTCAAGTTGAATTCTTAAGAAGATTACAACATCTTTATCTTTAATAGCAGAATCTAAATCGGTATATATATCTTCCAGTTCAAAAACATCTATATGCCTTGGCAACATTGTTTGAGGTCCACAGATTGAAATCTTCGCACCAAGTTTTTTAAATAATTTAATATCAGACCTAGCAACTCTACTATGAAGAATATCCCCAACTAATAATATATTTAATCCTTCTATTTTCCCTTTTTCTTCTAAAATAGTAAAAGCGTCAAGTAAAGCTTGAGATGGATGCTCATTTGCACCATCACCAGCATTTATTACATGTGATTTAACTTGTTTAGCAATTAAGGCAGCAGCACCTGACATATAATGTCTTATTACAATAAAATCAGACTGCATAGCTTCAAGGGTTTTTATAGTATCGTATAAAGTTTCCCCTTTTTTTACAGAAGAAGATGAGGAAGAAATATTAATAGTATCAGCTCCTAAAATCTTACCTGCAAGTTCAAAAGACGTTCTTGTTCTAGTTGAGTTTTCAAAGAATGGAAGAAGAACTGAATATCCTCTTAAATCTGAAAACTTTGTTTCACCATTTTTATATTTATTTTTATAATCTTTAAAAATTTCATAAATCTCATAAAAAGATTTTTCATTTATCTGATTTACAGATATTAAATCTTTCAATCTTTACTCCATAAATCTTTGATTTATTTTTAATTTTAAAATATTAAAATAAAAATCGTTGCTTTTTAGGATAAATAATCATATCATACTTCATATATCTGATACAAAATTAAAGGTTCTATGAAATGAAAATTACTAAGGTTTTCTGGATTGTTTTTATAGTATTTATAGTTGTTAGTATCATATTAATTATCAAGTATTATACGAATAATTATAGTGGCAAACCTCAATATTATAAAGGTAATATAAAAAATACTCCTAATTATTATCAAGGAGATATAAAAAACACACCGAGCTATTATAAACCGAATCCAAATAAAATTCCAAATTATTATAAGCCTCCTGAAAGTAAAACTACAACTAGTCCAAAAGGTAAATCAAAAGATGTCATGAAAGCTCTTGAAAAAGGATTTAAATGATAGTTTTGCTTTAACTAAGACTAGTTAAGATGTTTTCCAATACTATTTATGATGTGAAAAAACTTATAATTCAAAATAAAACTGAATATTTAGAAAAAATTTAAATTAACATATTTAGCTTAATCTGAAAGATGATAGTATATAAATAACTTAAAAAATTTTTTATAAACTTGATATTTAAAATTTTTCTGTTATATTAAAATTGAATAAATATTCATTGGAGGATAATAATAATGTGCAAAGATTGTGGTTGTTCTATAACCGATCATCACCATGAACATAATTATCAGAGTTATAATGAAAATCACATACATAATAATCCTACTCTTGAAGATAAAAAAACTGTAGAAGTTTTAACAAAAATTTTAGATGCAAATGATAAGCAAGCTGAAAGCAATAGAAAACATTTTGATGAAAATAAAATTCTTGCTATAAATCTTATGAGTTCTCCAGGTGCAGGAAAAACAACATTACTTGAAAAAACTATAGAGACTTTAAAAGATGAAATTAAAATTGGAGTTATAGAAGGTGATCTTGAAACAAACAAAGATGCTGAAAGAATTAAAGCAAAAGGGGTACCTGCTTATCAAATAACAACAGGCCAAGCTTGCCATTTAGATGCTTTTATGGTTCACGATGGTTTACATCATTTGCCATTAGAAAAACTTGATTTAGTTTTTGTTGAAAATGTTGGGAATCTAGTTTGTCCTGCTTCATATGATATAGGTACACATTTCAATGTTGTTTTACTTTCTGTACCAGAAGGAGATGATAAACCTGCTAAATATCCAGTAATGTTTAGAAGTGCTGATTTAGTTATTATTACTAAAATAGATTTAATTGAACATTTTGATTTTGATATAAACAAAGCAGTAGAAGAGTCAAGAAAATTAAATCCAAAGGTAGATATAATTTTATTGTCAACAAAAACTGGAGAAGGCTTTGAAAATTGGATTAATTTTATTAAAATGAAATTAAATCTTAGAAATTTTAAAAATATACAAAGAGGTAAGCAATTAAGTGAAAGTCTCTAAAATATCAAAGGAGCAAAAAAAAGAGGAGATAGTAAAAACTGCATGTAAATTATTTGCTAAAAATGGATATTACAATACAACTATTCCAGATATAGCTGAAGCATTAGGAATGAGTGTAGGAAATTTATATAACTATTTTAAAAGTAAAGAAGAACTTGCAAAATATATAATGCAATATTCTTCTAAATTATTAGGAGAAGAAATAAGAAATATTAATGAAATGGATTTACCAACTAAAGAGAAAATTTTTCTTTTAGTCAAAAGATTTATAGAAATTGCTGAAGAAAACCCAGAATTAATAGATTACTTTTTGAGAGTTTTCTTGTCTAATAGAGAAGTTTTTTCAAAAGGCTGTGAAGGATTTTTATGTGTCCAAGAAGTAGTAACAGAAATAATGTTATTTTTAGAAGAAGGAGTTAAAAAAGGAGATTTAAGGAATCAAGATTTATTTACTGCATTTGTAACAATAATGGGACCTCTTGGTGGGTTGGTTTTCTTAAAAGGTGAAAATATCTTAATGGATAATCCATTAAAATATTCAGAAGAACTTGCTGAAAATATATGGAGAGCGTTAAAAGCTTAATAAAAAATCATGAAAACTTTACTCTGGATTCAAGGATTAACATGTAATGGAAATACACATTCTTTATTAAATGCAGAAAATCCTTCTTTTTATGATATTTTTTCAAAAATAAAACTTTTATTTCATCCAGCAATCTCTTCTGATGAAGATTTAATTAAGATAATAAAAGATATAACTCAAAATAAAATTTCATTAACCTTTTTAGTTGTTGAAGGTTCTATTACAAAAAATAAAAGTTTCTGTAGAGTAGGAGATTTTTCTATAGCAGAAATAATAGATCAACTAAAAGATAAAGCTGAATTTATAATTGCAGTAGGGAATTGCGCCAGTTTTGGAAATATTCCAGCTTTATATAAAGAAAATACTAATGTAGTTGGTCTTCAATATATATTCACAGAAAAAAAGGGTCTTTTACCTCCAAATTTTAAAACAAAATCAGGATACCCAGTAATTAATATTAGCGGTTGCCCTATCCATCCTGCATGGTTTATGCAAACAATTTTAGCTTTATACTATGAAAAACCTCTTATTTTAGATGCTTTTAATAGACCAAAAGAGATATATATGTATTTACCCCATGATGGTTGTATAAGAAATGAATATTTCGAATGGAAGGAAGAATCAGAAGAATTTGGACATAAAGAAGGATGTTTATTTTATAACTTAGGCTGTAAAGGACCTTTAACACATGCACCTTGCAATAAAATACTATGGAATAGAACTTCTTCTAAAACACGAGCAGGTATGCCTTGTTTAGGATGTACAGAGTTTAACTTCCCTTTAAGGGAAAATTATTTTGAAACAAAAAAGAATATAGGTATCCCAGAAGAAGTTCCCTTAGGTGTAAGTAAAAGGGCTTACATAACAATTTCAGGGGTTGCAAAAAGTTTGAGAAACGAAAGAGTAAAAAAGAAATTAGAAGAAACTGATTAAAATGGTAAAAATTCAAAAGACAATATTAAGCAGAGTAGAAGGCGAAATAGAATTAAAATTAATATGGGAAAAAGGAATCATAAAAGATGCTTTTATCATAGCTCCTAATTTTAGAGGATTTGAATTTATACTTGAAGGAAAACCGATTTTAGATTCTCTTATAATAACTCCAAGAGTATGTGGTATTTGTGGACATGCTCATTTGATGGCTACAGTTAACGCTTTAGAAAATTTATATAAAAATGCAGGATATAATATTGAAATTTCTAAAAAAGCTAATTTAATTAGATTAATTACTCTTTCAGCAGAAATAGTACAAAATCATTTAAGGTGGTTTTATTTATTTGTTTTTCCTGATCTTTTAAAGTTAGAAACTTATACAGAAGATTTATCTGAATACATACCCATTAAAGGAAAACAATGGCAAAAGGCAATAGATTTTAGTTCTAAAATAGTCAAAGTTATAGCAATATTTGGAGGGCAATGGCCTCATACTTCATATTCTATTCCTGGAGGTGTAGTTTGTGATCCAACAACTTTTGATATAACAGAATCTATTTCAATAGTAGATAGTATGATTAAATATTATGAAGAAAATATTATCGGAATGAAATATGAAAATTATTTATCAATAGAAGATTATAAAGAATTCATTGAAAAATCAGATAAAGATTTAAGTAAATTTCTAAAGTTATGCTTTAAACATAATCTTCATAAAATAGGAAAAGCTTATAATAGATTTTTAACAGTATCTAATATATATCCTATTTTTTCTCAAGGAGCAACAAAAAGAAAAAAATACAACTTTAATATAAAAAAACTAGAAGAAATAGATACATATTCCTTTTTAACAAAAAAAGGGATAGATTTTAATGGAAAAAAATATTCGTGGGCTAAAGCAGTTAGATATGAAGGGTTTCCCTATGAAACAGGTCCTCTTGCAAGGAGAATAAACAATAAAGATAAATTATTTCTAAATTTATTAGCAGATTTAAAAGATACATATATACCAAGAATATGGGCAAGAATTGATGAAATAATTAAGCTTTTACTTGCTATGAAAAAATGGCTTCAAGAAATAGATATAAAAGAACCTTCTTATATAAAACCTAAAAAAAATATAAAAGAATTGGAAGGAATAGCTTATGGTTTATGTGAAGCTGCTAGAGGTTCCTTAATCCATAAATTAGAAGTAAAAGAAGGCAAAATAAAAAAATATGACATAATAACACCTTCAACTTGGAATTTAGGACCTCGTTGTGAGAAGTATTTATCTCCTGCAGAAAAAGCAATTATAGGATTAGATAATTCTTTAATTGCAGAAATGGTTTTAAGAAGCTTTGATGTTTGTTCTGTTTGCACTACTCATTAAATAATGATATTCAAATATTCTATTTTTTTTATAATCTTGACAATGAAAAATTATTCATTCAATATTATATTTACGAATGAATATTCATTAGGAGGAGTGTCATGCAGTTCTTTAGTAGAGAACATATGAAAAACATCTTCACCAAGCCTACCAATTATGTTGATACAAACAAAGGAGAAAAATACTATAAGTCCCTTTATGAAAAAATGAGAAAAAGGCTTGATGAACTTAAAGCTATGAAACCTGTAAGGGAACATGATATCAAATTTGAAAAAGCTCTTGATATGTGGGAATTATCAAGAAGAGATTTTTTAAAATGGGTGTCAGCAACTACTGCTCTTTTAATGTTACCTCCTACTTTTGAACCTCTTGTTGCAGAAGCAGCAGAAGTTATGAATAGAATACCTATTATATGGATTAATATTCAAGATTGTGATGGTAACTCTGAAGCTTTATTAAGATCATCTGCACCTACAGTAGATGAGCTTATTCTTGATTATTTATCTGTTGAATATCATGAAACATTAATGGCTGCAGCAGGAGATCAAGCTGAAAAATGCTTAGAAGATGCAGTTAGGGATTTTAAAGGTAAATATTTATTGTTTGTTGAAGGTTCTATACCTGTTGGTATGCCAGAAGCATTTACTATAGGAAGGCATCCTGAAACAGGGGTTGAAAGAGTCCAAAGACTTGCAAAAGATGCAGCTGCAGTTATAGCAGTCGGTTCCTGTGCTACTTTTGGAGGTATTCCTGCTGCATATCCAAATCCAACTGGTGCAGTTGGAGTTATGGATGTTGTAAAAGGAAAACCAATTGTTAACATTCCTGCATGTCCTCATAATCCTGCAAACTCAGTAGGCGTGATAATGCACTATATTTTAACAGGAGAATTACCTGAACTTGATTCACTTTTAAGGCCAAAATTTGCTTTTGGTTATAGAATTCATGATAACTGTGAGAGAAGAGCCCACTTTGATGCTGGAGAATATGTTGAAGAATGGGGAGATGAAGGTGCTAAAAATAATTTCTGTTTATATAAAATGGGATGTAAAGGTCCATTTACATTCAATAACTGTTCAATAATTAGATATAACGATGGTACAAATTGGCCTATTGGTGTAGGAAGAGGATGTATTGGTTGTGCGGAACCGGATTTTTGGGATAAATATGCAACAGAAAGACCTCTTGCAAATAGTGATATACATCCTCCTGGACTTTGGGGTGTAGAAGCTACTGTTGATAAAGTTGGTCTTGGAATTTTAACTGCTACTGCTATAGGTATAGGTATACATGCAGTTGCTAGTGCAGTAGCAGGTAAAAAAGAAGAAACAAAATAAGGAGGTAAATAAATCATGTCAAAAACTAAAGAAAGAATAGTTATAGACCCTATTACAAGAATTGAAGGACATTTGAGAATTGAGGTAATAATAGATGAAAATAATAGAATTGTAGATGCATATAGCTCAGCTACAATGTGGAGAGGTATAGAAATTATTTTAAAAGGAAGAGATGCAAGAGATTGTGGTCTTATGGCAATGAGAATATGTGGAGTTTGTACAGGAACACATTACCAAAGAAGTATTGAAGCAGTAGAACATGCCCTAGGAATTACAATACCTAAAAACGCAAGACTTGTTAGAAATTTAATTCAAGGATCCCTTTATGTACATGATCATTTAGTTCATTTTTATCATCTTCACGCATTAGATTGGGTAGATGTAATATCAGCATTAAAAGCTGATCCTTATAAAGCTGCTAAAGTTGCAGAGAGATATTCAGAAAATCCTTGGGAAAATTCTCCAAATAAATATAAAGCTGTTCAAGAAAGATTAAAAAGATTTGCTAAAGGTGGAAGACTTGGACCTTTTGCTAATGCTTATTGGGGAAATAAATCTTATAAATTTACTCCTGAGCAAAATCTTGTTGCATTAACTCATTATCTTGATGCATTAGAAGTTCAAAGATGGATGGCACAAATGATGGCTGTTTGGGGAGGTAAAAATCCTCATCCTCAATCATTAGTTGTTGGTGGGGTAACTTGTGTTAAAGATTTAAAAGATCCTTCAAGACATGCTCTATTCAAAGAACTTCTTGAAAAATCAAGAGATTTTGTTAATAGAGCATATCTTCCTGATATTTTAATGGCTGCCGATGCATATAAAGATGATGCATTAAACGGTGTTGGTAGTGGTCTTGGAAATTATCTTGCTTATGGTGGTTTCAGACTTGATGATAATCCTATGTATAAAGGAAAAACTTTATTCCCATCAGGAGTCGTATTAAATAAAGATTTATCAAGAGTAATACCTTTTGATCAAGAGAAAGTAGCTGAAGATGTTACTCATTCTTGGTATAAATATGAAGGAACAGACAAACCTTTACATCCATTTGAAGGTCAAACAAATCCAGATTATACAGGATTTGATAAAGATGGTTTATTAAAAGTTGAAGAAAAATATTCTTGGATAAAAGCTCCTATATACGATGATACAAGAGTAGAAGTAGGACCTCTTGCAAGAATGATTGTTGGATATGCTTCAGGAGATGAAAGAATTAAAAGTTATGTAAATAAAGCATTAAAAGCTGCAGGACTACCTGCAAAAGCATTATTCTCAACTGTTGGAAGGACTGCTGCAAGAGCTATAGAAACTCAACTTATGGCAGATATGATGATGGAATGGTCTGATGAGCTGGCTTCAAACTGTGCACAGGGAGATTTATCAACATGGACAGAATTTGATTATGAAGAACTTACAAAAGGAAAAGAGTTAAAAGGTTATGGATTAGAAGAAGCGCCAAGAGGAGCCTTAGGACATTGGGTAAGAATTGTTGATGGAAAAGTAGCTAACTATCAAGCGGTTGTTCCTTCAACATGGAATGCAGGTCCCAGAGATTATAAAGGAAGAATGGGTGCATATGAATCTGCAATAGTTAGTAATACAGTTGTTGCAGATAAAAATCAACCTGTTGAAATACTTAGAACCGTTCACTCTTTTGACCCATGTATAGCATGTGCAGTTCATATAATTGATACAAAAGGAAAAGAGCTTGGGGTTTATAAAGTAGACCCTGTAGGAGGTTTTTGCAATGTATGAAAAGCTAGAAAGAGTTAAAAGAATGACAGCAACTATGAGAATCATACATTGGACAAATGTATTTTGTATAATAGCAGCTGTAATTACTGGACTTTATATAGCACATCCTTATTATCAAACTCTCATATCTACACCAGCTGCTCTTAAGTATGTAATGGCTTATAATAGGTTGATACATTTTTTTGCTGCTTTACTTCTTGATGTTGTTTCTATTGTTATCTTTTATCTTTATTTTAGAAGCAGATTTGAAAAAGTTTATAAAAAAGTAATTCCTACTAAACAAAATTTAAAAGAATTTTGGGAAGTTTTTCTTAATCTTATAACATTAAATAGAAGAAAAAATTTTGATAGTTCTCATTTAGACAGCTTTAATGCTGTATATTTTACTATTCTACATCTTTTACTTTTATGGATGTTATTTACAGGATTTTATTTATATGTTCAAGGACTTGAAAGCGGACTTTCTGCAATTGGTAGTTGGTGGCCTGCATTACTACATTTAGCTACAGATTGGGTAGGTTGGCTACTTGGAGGGCAAGGTGGAGTAAGATGGTGGCATCACTTTACTATGTGGATAATTCTTTCTTGGGTAGCTTTTCACATATACTATCAAGTCTGGAGAACTATTTTCTGGAAAGAAGGAGATATAGCAATAGTATTTGGTGGATATAAATTTAGAAAACTTAAAAAGGAAGAGGTTTAAATTAGTATAAAAGATAGGAGGCCACCTCCTATCTTTTTTGAGGATTAAAATGAAGAAAATAGGAATAGTTGGTATTGGGAATATACTTTTCAAAGATGAAGGTATAGGTGTATTTGTTGTTAAGTACTTAGAAGAAAATTATCAGTTTAACCCTAATATAGACCTTATAGATGCAGGTACTCTTGGTTTTAGATTAATGGAATATTTAGAAGATTATGAACATCTTATTCTTATTGATACTATATCAATAAAGGATAAACCAGGAAGTGTATTTAGACTTACAGATGAAGAGCTTGTAGGTATTGGTTCTTATCATCAAACGGCCCACGAAGTAGAAGTTGTTCAAATGCTTGAACTTACTGCTTTAAAAGGTAATAGAGCAGAGGTTATTATTATTGGAATAATTCCTGAAAATATATGTTCTTCTGAAATAGGTCTTACAGAAACACTTGAAGATATTCCTTTTAAAACAGCTGTTGCTCAAGTACTAAAGGAATTAGAAAAATTAGGAATTACTTATAAAAAAGTAAACAATAAAACTTTAAAAGAGGTAGTCATAAAGAACTTTGGTTCTTATAATGGAGAACTAATAAATAAGAGGATAACAAATGAAGACTATAGACACAGTTAAAATAAAAATAGAATTTGAGTATTATAAAGGAAATGAGAACCTTTTTTATTTAATTAAATATATAGCTGATAAAAATAAAATTACTGGATATCTAAAAAGAGAAAATGATAAAGTAAAAATTTACATAAAAGATAGTTTCGAAAAAGTAGAAAAATTTGTAAAAGAACTTGGGGAAAAACTTCCATATTCAATATTTATGGGAACTGCAAATACAGTTTCTATTGAGAAGTTAGATATAGAAATAAAGGAAGGATTTAAATTATTAAAAGAGCCAAATCTTATACCTCAAAATTTATCAACATGTCCATCTTGTTTAGAAGAACTTTTTAATCCTGAGAATAGAAGATTTTATTATCCATTTATATCCTGCAATTATTGCGGAAATCATTATTCATATCTTTATGAGTATCCATTTAAAAGAGAAAAAACCGTATTCAAATTTTTTGTTCCGTGTGAAGATTGTAAAAGAGAATTAGAAAATAAAGAAAGTTTAAGATTCAATTACGAACTTATTTCTTGTCATAAATGTTTAACACCTATTTATCTAAAAAAAGGAGAACATGAAAGATATGGATTTGATAATGAAAAGACTGTAGGAGCTATAAATACAGCTACTGGAATAATAGAAAAAGGAAATTTAATTAAAGTCTATACAGGACAAGGATTAAAAATAATAGGATTAATAAACAAAAAGAATATATCAAAAGTAAGAACTTTTTTAAACATTGGTAGAAAACCAATTACTATTTTAATTACGAATCCTTCAATACTAAATGAAATTGCTTTTATATCTGATACAGAAATCAAAGCTTTAGCTTCCCAAGAAAAACCCATTGTTTACTTAACAGCAAAAGAATTTAAAGAAAAAGAACTTGTTTCTAATAATCTTGATTTTATAAAAGTTAAACTTCCTGATGAACCTCTCTTAATTCTTTTAGCACAACATTTAAAAGAAAGAGGTATAAATTACGTATTTATAGAAGAATTAAAAAATGAATTAGAAGAAGAAATTACAGAATTTGAACTAAATGCTGATTTACCAATTATAAACAAACAAAAAGATACAGAAGTTTTTGTTGCTCAAGGAAAGATAATAATTAAAGAAGGAGAAAAGGGTATATTACCTAATATAATAAAGTCAAAACAAACAGGAAATCTTGCTATAGCAAATGATTATGCAGTATTAGATTTAGGAAATGGAGAATATTTCATAGATAAAAAAGAAAAAATACTTTTCCAGCTTCCAAGTTTTGTAGATAAATTAAATAGTGTAAATATACTAAATGGAGAATATGAAGATATTAAAGTTCCATATAAAGAAAAAAAAGATTATAAAGCTTATGAAGGAGCTATTTTATCTATTCTTGGAGAATATAATAAAACTGAAGAAGGAGTAATCGGCTTTTACTTTTCTTCAAAGGTAAATCAAGATTTAGTTGCCGTAAAAACAAAAATAAAATCTATTAAACCTGCTATTTGGATTAAACCAATCAAAATTTTTAAAGATTTTAGAAAAACTGTAAAATGGGCTTTAGAAGAAATTAAAAGTTCTTCAGAAGAAGGAAGAAGATTAATTTCTAATTTTGAGAAAAAGTATCCAGACATATACAACAAATTTGCAAATATAAATTTAGATGAAAATGGAAAAACTGCTTATAGTATTACAGCAGTATTAAATATAGCTTCAATTCTTTTAGATATACATCCTTATGATGATATTTCATACTTTGAAGAACCATATATATATTTACAAAATGAAGCTTTAGATTTTAAAGATAATAGAGGATTAATGATAGATTACTTCTTATATGAAGAAAATAATGTATTTTATTTAAACTGGATTAAAACATTGCAAAGTATTCTTTCATACAAAATTGCAGATGTTGATAATAAAATGCTTGCTTTTTCAATATTTGAGGGTTTAGCTGATTGGATGATAGAACAGATAAATACAATTTCAAAGAAATTAAAAATTAATAATGTAGCTTTAGCAGGAGATTTCTTTAGTAATCCGATTTTAACAGGTAGAATCATAAAACATGCTAAAGGTAAATATCCAATATTAATAAATAGGAAACTTCCTATAGATAACCAGAATATAGCTTTTGGTGGAATTTTTATTTAAGGAGGTAAAAATGTGTCTTTCAATACCATCTAAAATTATTGAAATATTACCAGATAATTATGCAATTGTTGATACAATGGGAGTAAAAAGAAAAGTATCTTTAGATTTAATGCCAGAACCTGTTAATATTGGTGATTATGTTCTTATTCATGTTGGGTATGCTATGACAAAATTAAGTGAAGAAGATGCCATTGAAAGTATAAAAGTATATGAAGAAATATTAGAAAAATTGGATGAAGAGGAAGGTAAGTTGCATAAGGAGGTAGATTAAAAAAATGAGTCCTATTGATTATATAAAAGATTTTAGAGATTCAAAAAGGATAAAAGCTTTAGCTAAACTTATACAAAATGAAGTAGATAGACCTATAAATATAATGGAAGTTTGTGGCGGACATACCCACACTATTATGAAATATGGTTTAAAACAGCTGCTTCCAGATGAAATAGATTTTATTCATGGTCCTGGCTGTCCTGTTTGTATTATGCCTAAGGAAAGAATAGATCATGCTATAACTTTAGCTCAAGATGAAAATAATATATTAGCTACCCTTGGAGATATGATTAGGGTTCCTGGTTCTAAAAGTTCTCTTCAAAAAGAAAGAGCAAAAGGAAAAAATATAAAAGTTGTATACGCTCCTTTTGATGCATTGAAATTAGCAAAAGATAATCCTACTAAAAATATAATTTACTTTGCAATAGGTTTTGAAACAACTACACCGATGACAGCTGCTTTAATAGATAAAGTATTAAAAGAAAATATAAAGAATATATATTTTCATATAAATCATGTCTTAGTACCACCTCCAATAAAAGCAATAATGGATAGTAAAGAAGCAATAATAGATGCATTTATAGGGCCATCTCATGTTTCTGTTATAGCTGGAGCTAAAATATACCAAGAAATTGTAGATTTATATAAGACTCCTGTTGTTGTAGCAGGTTTTGAACCTCTAGATATTTTAGAAAGTATTTTATGGATAATTAGACAGTTTAAAGAGAATAGAAGGGAAGTTGAAATCCAATATTCAAGAGCAGTAACATGGGAAGGAAATATAAAAGCACAACAACTAATAAATAAATATATGCAACCTCGTGAGAACTTTAGATGGAGAGGAATAGGAGATATTCCTTATTCTGCTTTAAAACTAAAAGATGATTATGCTGAAATAGATGCAGAAAAAGTATTTTTAGATATATTACCAAATGAAGCTATAGATGATCATAAATTATGTATATGTGGTGATATTTTAAAAGGTACTGCTAAACCTTATGATTGTAAAGTTTTTGGAACAGCTTGCACACCTCAAAATCCTCTTGGATCCTGTATGGTATCATCAGAAGGAGCTTGTGCTGCCTATTATAAATATGGAAAAGTTAAGTTGGTAAAGGAGGTATAAAAAACAATGGAAAATCGTATACTTTTATCTCATGGAGGTGGTGGAGAAGAGACTCAAAAACTTATAAAAAATTTATTTTTTAAATACTTTTCTAATCCAATTTTAGAAAAAATGGAAGATGCAGCAGTTTTAAATACAAATTCCAAAATAGCTTTTACGACAGATTCTTTTACTATCTCTCCAATTTTCTTTAAAGGTGGAGATATAGGAAAATTATCAATAGCTGGGACAGTAAATGATATAGCAATGATGGGTGCAAAGCCAAGATTTTTAAGCTGTTCTTTCATAATAGAAGAAGGTTTCCCATTTGAAGATTTAGAAAAAATTGTTAAATCAATGTCTGAAGAGATGAAAAAAACAGAGGTAAAAATAGTTACTGGAGATACTAAAGTTGTTCCTAAAGGTTCTGTAGATAAAATTTTTATAAATACAACAGGAATTGGAGAGATTATATATGATGGTATTTCAGCGAGCAATTTGGAAGAAGGAGATATTATTTTAGTTTCTGGTAGTATTGGAGATCATGGAGCTTGTATTATGGCACAAAGAGAAGATATAGAAATGGAAAGTGAAATATCTTCAGATTGTGCATCTCTTTGGCCTTTAGTTAAGGATTTAATAAATTCTGGAGTAAAGATAAAGGCAATGAGAGACCCTACTCGTGGAGGATTATCTGCTGTTCTAAATGAATGGGCTAATCAATCAAAAATTGGGATAGAAATTGAAGAAGAAAAAATACCTATAAAAGATGAAGTACAAGGATTATGTGAACTTCTTGGTTTAGAAGCTTATACTCTCGCAAATGAAGGGAAATTAGTTTTAGTAGTTCCTAAAGGAGAAGAAGAAAAAGCATTAGATATTATGCTTAAAAGTCCTCTTGGGAAGGATTCTCAAATAATAGGAAAAGTAATATCAGATTATAAAGGGAAAGTTATTTTAAAATCTTCTTATGGTACAAGAAGAATTATGGAACCTCCTGCAGGAGAATTACTACCAAGGATTTGCTAAATGCATGAATTTTCAGTTGTTCAAAGTTTATTAAGTTTAATAGAAGAAAATGCAAGAAAAAATAATGCAAAATCAGTTTCAAAAGTAGTTGTAAAAATTGGAAAGATGTCAGGCATAGAGCCTCATTTATTAAAAATAGCATTTGATACATTTAAAGAAAAAACAATTTGTGAAAATGCCATTCTTGAAATGAATATTCAAGATATTATTGCTAAATGTGAAGACTGTGGTAAAGAATTTGTTATTGATGATAATAGGTTTATATGTTCTTCTTGTAATAGTTTTAATTTGAAAATTTTAGATGGGGAAGAAATGTACCTAATGAGCTTAGAAATGGAAATATAAATTTCGGAGGTATATATGCATATTCCAGATGGTTATCTATCATTGGCAACTTGTGCTATAGGATACGCTATAGATATACCGCTTTGGATAATAGGTTTAAGAAAAATAAAAAGTATACTCAATGAAAAAACTTTACCTTTACTTGCATCATTAACAGCTTTTAGTTTTATAGTTATGATGTTTAACATTCCTCTTCCTGGAGGAACAAGCGGTCATGCTACAGGAGATGCTTTATTGTCTATAGTTTTTGGTCCTTGGATAGCTTTTATTTGTATGAGTCTTGTTTTATTTATTCAAGCTGTAGTTTTTGGAGATGGCGGAATTACAACTTATGGTATAAATACATTTGCTATGGGTTGTATAGCTTCATTTTCTTCATATTGGATATTTCAATTATTAAAAAATTCAAAACTTTCAAAATTTGCTCCTTTTATAGCAGGTTGGTTTTCATTAGTTATGGCCTCTCTTTTTATTGGATTTATTCTTGGAATACAACCTTATCTTGCACATACTTCTGATGGAAAACCTATCTATTTTCCATTTGGTTTAGAAATTTCTATTCCAGCAATGATAATTCCTCATATGCTTGTTTTTGGTGTTGCAGAGGGTATTTTTACGCAAATTGCCTATGAATTTATTGTTAAAAAGGAATATCTTCTTAATGAAAAGGAGATTACACAATGAAAAGAATTTGGTTATTTTTATTAATACTTATTTTTTTAGTTCCCCTTGGCCTTTTAACGGATTATCCAGCTTGGGGTGAATGGTCTGAAAGCTACTTTAAGAAAATATTGGGTTTCGTTCCAAAAGGAATACAAGAGCATATAAGTTACACTGCACCAATACCTGATTATGATCTAAATGGATTAAATCCAATTTTAGGATATTATATAAGTGCCATTATAGGAGTAGGAATTATATTTTTAATATTTTATATGATTGGATATATAAAAAAGAATGATTGAAAAAATTTTATTCTTTATATATTTTTTTTCCGCTTTCTTATTAGTTTATTTTCAAAATATTTATATTTTAAGTATAGCTTTTATTTTATTAGGAGTATTAGCTTATAAAAATTTTTGGGAAATTTTCATAAAAACTCTTGTTATACTTTGGGTTTTTAATGGATTCGTTAGTTTATCATATATAATATTTTCATTAATAAAAAATGAAAATCCTTTGGACTTTATTATATTATTCAATCTTAGAGTTTTTGATATTACATTCATGAGTTTGCTTTTTTCAAAACGAGTAAATATTATAAAGGCTGTTTCTTTCTCAAAAACATTATCTTTTTTAACAACAGTTTCATTATTACAGATAAACAACTTTAAAAAAACTTTTAAAGATTTCCAATTTGCATTAAAAAGTAGAACAATAAAACCTATAAAAGATAGAAAAAAAAGAGAATTTATAGGAATGATGACTATTTATTTTTTTAAGAAAGCTAATCATAATGCAGAGGAGGTTTCTCTTGCCCTTAAATCAAGAGGATTTTTTGATAAAATGCAATAACTTAACTTATTATTTTGAAAATTCAATAGCTTTAAATAATATATCTTTTTCAGTAAAAAAAGGAGAAAGATTAGTATTACTTGGAGCTAATGGTAGTGGAAAAACTACATTACTTAGAATTTTGGCGGCTTTATACTTCCCACATAAAGGAGAGCTTATCTACAAAGGTAATATAATAAATAGAAAAACATCTAAAGATGTACTTAAACAGTTAAGAACTGAAATCGGTATTTTATTTCAAAATCCAGATACTATGATTTTTAATCCTACTGTATATGATGAAATTGCTTTTGGACTTCAGGAAAGAGATTATAAAAATATAAAAGATAAAGTATATGAAGTTGCTAAACTTTGTCAGATAGAACATCTCTTAGATAGATCACCATTAAAACTAAGTGGAGGAGAAAAACAGAAAGTGGCTCTTGCATCTATTTTAGCTCCAAATCCAGAGGTTTTACTTTTAGATGAGCCAACAGCCAACTTAGATCCAGGTTCTACAGGATGGCTTATAGATTTACTTTATGAATTAGATATAACACTTATCATAAGCACACATAATTTATCTATAGCCCCAGAATTTGCTTCACGGGCTTTAGTTTTAGACACATCGCATAATCTTATATTTGATGGTAGTTTAAAAGAACTTAAAAATGAATATGAAATATTAAAAAAAGCGAATTTAGTTCATAAACATAAATATCGCAATGATTTTCACTGGCATGATTGGTATTGAAAATGAAAAAACATTTAAAAATTAATTTTACAGGAGCAGTTCAAGGAGTAGGATTTAGGCCTTTTATTTACAATTTAGCCATAAAATATGGCTTAAAAGGATATGTAATAAATAGTACAGAAGGTGTAATAATAGAGGTTGAAGGAAAAGAAGAAAATATAAATCAGTTTTTAATATCTATATATAAAGAAAAACCTCCTTTAGCTCATATATTTTCTCAAGAAATTGAAGAACTCCCTATAACAAATTTTACAAAGTTTGAAATAAAAAAATCAGAAGAAAAAGGAAAAAAGGAAGTATTTATTCTTCCTGATATTTCAACTTGTGATGAATGTTTAAAAGAACTAATGGATCCAAATAATAGAAGATATAGATATCCTTTTATAAATTGTACAAATTGTGGTCCAAGATTCTCTATTATAGAAAAACTTCCTTATGATAGACCAAATACCACTATGAAATCTTTTAAAATGTGTCCAAAATGTAAAAAAGAGTATGAAAATCCAACAGATAGAAGATTTCATGCTCAACCAAATGCTTGTCCAGATTGTGGACCTTATATAACTCTATATACTGCAGATAAAGTATTTATAGCAGAAAAAGAAGAAGCTTTACGAAAAACAGTGAACTTTTTAAAAAAAGGGAAAATTTTAGCAATAAAAGGTATTGGTGGATTTCATCTTGTATGTGATGCTACTAATAATAATTCTTTACAAACTCTTAGACAAAGGAAGAAAAGAGGAGAAAAACCTTTTGCTATAATGTTTAAAGATATAAATCAAATAAAAAAATATGCAAATATTACCAAACTTGAAGAAGCCATAATATTATCACCAGAAAAACCAATAGTAATTGTAAAGAAAAAAATTAATACAGATTTAGGAGAAGAAGTAGCACCATATTTAGATAGAATTGGAGTATTTTTACCTTACTCACCTCTCCATTATTTACTTTTGAATGAATTTGAAAAACCTTTAGTAATGACTTCTGCAAACTTATCAGACGAACCTATTGTAAAAGATAATGAAGAGGCATTTAAAAAACTATCTATTTTTACTGATTATATACTTACTCATAACAGAAGTATAAAAAATAGAGTAGATGATAGCGTTATCAGAATTATAAACGAAAATATATCTTTTATTAGACGCTCTAGAGGATATGCACCACTTCCTATAAAATTACCTTTTAAACTACAAAAAAAAGTTTTAGCAGTTGGAGGACATCAGAAAAACACAATATGTATAGCTTTTGAAGATAAAGCTTTTTTAAGTCAACATATAGGTGATCTTGAGACTCTTGATTCTCAAAAAAATTTTGAAGAAGTAATATTTTCCTTTTTTAATCTTTATGATTTCAAACCTGAAATAATAGTTTCAGATTTACATCCTAGATATTATTCAACTCAATGGGCTGAAAATTTTTCCAATAAGAATAATATACCTTTAATCAAATTACAGCATCATTATACACATGCTCTTTCTTTAATGGTAGAAAATCAGTTAAAAGATGAAAAATTATTTGCTGTTTGTTGGGATGGTACAGGCTATGGAGACGATAACAATCTTTGGGGGGGAGAATTCTTAATTGCTGATTATAACAATTATCAAAGAGTATCTCATTTAAAATATTTTAAACTTCTTGGAGGAGAAAAAGCCGTAAAAGAACCAAGAAGAGTAGCTTTATCTTTACTCTTTGATATGTATGGAAAAAATTTCGATAATATTAATTGTATCCCAACTTTAAGAAACTTTTCAGAAAAAGAGTTAAATCTACTTTATACTGCTTGGGGGAAAAATATAAACTCTCCTAAATCTTCATCTATAGGAAGGCTTTTTGATGCAGTTTCATCTTTATTAGACATAAGACAAAAATTATCTTATGAAGGACAATCTGGGATGATAATGGAGAACTATTATGATTGGACAATTAAAGATTATTATCCAGTCGATATATATGAAGATATTATAGATTGGAGACCTATTATAGAAGCTATGATTAAAGATAAATCTGATTTAAAAACAAAGGTAAGTAGATTTATAAATACCTTAGCTAATATTGTTATTCAGATCTATAAGTATAAAGGTTCCGACCTTAAATTAGGCTTAACAGGTGGAGTATTTCAAAATAAATATTTAACAGAAAAAATTATTCAACTTGCTGAAAAAGAAAAAATACCAGTTCTTATTCATAAGAAAGTGCCACCTAATGATGGAGGATTAGCATTAGGACAGATTGCTTATTTACTAAAGATTAACTTATGATTCTTTGTTTTCAATTTTAAAAATTAAACTATAAATTTATGAATGAGTAATTATTCATTTTATTATATAATTAAATATATAATATATAATTAAATATGAAAAGGAGTTTTAAAGGTGAATAATAATGAATTAAAAAATATTAATTCTTGGCTAAATCTTACAAAACTTTCTTTACCTGTAAAAGTTTTATTTACTGGATATTTAATTGTTATAAGTATTGGCCTTGCAATAGCAGGGCTACAGATTTTATTAACTCATGGTATGGCAGATGGTAAATTTGGTATTTCAATAGAAGATATTGCATATAGTTATTATGGAAATAGAACAGGTTCAAAAACTTGAAAAAGCATTAAATGGTTCTATGAAACAGTATGCTTCTCCTGAAGATAGAGCAAAATTAATAGAATGGGTTAGAAAAGGTGCTCCAGATAAAGAATGGAAAAATGTTGTAAAACCAATTGTTGAAAAAAATTGTGCTAAATGTCATGGAGTAATTCCATCTATACCTGATTTAACAAAGAAAGAAGTCATTAAAGAACTGGCAAAGGTTGATACTGGTGCTACAATAGAGCAATTAACACGAGTTTCGCATATTCATTTATTTGGAATGGCTTTTATTTTCATGCTTCTTGGTTTTGTGTTTTCATTTTCAATAGGTATAAACAAGATAGTAAAATCTATTTTAATCTTTACACCATTTGCATTCCAGTTTATAGATATTAGTGCTTGGTGGCTTACAAAATATTGGCCAGATTTTGCATGGTTTGTGATAATCGGAGGTTTTGGATACTTTACTGCATCTGTAATTATGATACTAATATCTTTATATCAGATGTGGATTATGAAACCAAGAGAAGGAAATGCTTGGCATCAAGATTAGTAAAGAGTAGATATCTACACTTTTTTTTATTTAGATATTAAATCAAATTTCCCTATTACAGAAATTTAAGAAGTAAAAACAAGATTAACTGTATACTAACTGAATTAAGATGGTACATGCTTTTTATTAAGTATTATAAAAACTATTTCTTTTCTCTATAAATAAAACACTTAATGAACCTATTTCCATTTTATTTTCCTGACTTTTAATTATTAAGTTAAGATGAAAGTCATAAAAAAATATAAAATCTTAAAATTTATGAAATATAATAGACATTATATTCTAAACTACATAATAAAAACAGATATGTATAGAGATGAAAAACAAAGAAATTTTTTATATGATAAATTATTCTTAATTACATTTTAAAAGATTGAGGTGAAAATGAACTGGTCTAATATAATTTTTGTAGTTTTAATTGCTGGATTAGTTTTATTCTTTTTATACAAAAAAGGAATTATACTTGCAAACTTTGAAAAAGTAGATCCAAAAGAAGCTTATCAAATGATTAAAAAAGAAAAAGATATCTATATATTAGATGTTAGAACTCCTGCTGAAGTTAAAACTGATGGTAAAATCCCAAAATCTCATTTAATTCCTCTTTATGAGCTTCCTAAAAAAGTAGATAAAATTCCGAAAAATAAAAAAATTCTTGTTTATTGTAGGAGTGGTAATAGAAGTATTTCTGCCTCAAGATTATTATCTTCCCTAGGCTATAAAGTTTATAATATAAATGGTGGAATTATAGAATGGAAAAAAGAAGGACTTCCTATCTCAAAAAAATAGGTCTTGACTCTAGAAGTTTTATTGTATATGGATGCTTTGGATTTTCAAAAATTTCATAAACATTATTATGTTCTAAAATTTCTCCATCTTTTATTACATAAACATAATCTGCTACTTCTGCTACTACTCCAAAATCGTGAGTAATAAGAAGTACTCCTCTATCTTTTTCTTTTTGTTTTTTAAATAAATCTAAAATTTTTGAAGCAACTGTTACATCTAATGCGGTAGTCGGCTCATCAGCAAGAATAACAGAAGGCTCATTAACTGTGGCTATGGCTATAGCTACTCTTTGTTTTAATCCACCTGAAAGTTCATGGGGATATTGATAAAATCTTTTTTCTTCTTCTGGAATATGTACATCTCTTAGAGCTCTTAATGCTATTTCTGTAGCTTCTTCTTTAGAAACATTTCTATGGGCTAAAATAGTTTCTACTATCTGCTCTCTTATAGTTAATAAAGGATTTAATACTGAAGATGGTTCTTGAAAAATTAAAGAAATATCATAGCCTCTAATCTTTCTTATATCTTCATTATTTAGATTTAAAAGGTTATCTATATTATATCTTTTAGTATTTAAAGATATTTTTCCTTCTACCTTTGCATACCTTGGAAGAAGTTTTAAGATTGAATAACAACTTACACTTTTACCACTTCCTGATTCACCAACTAAAGCAACTATCTCATTTGGATAAACTTCAAAAGAGATACCTTTTAAGGCTGATATAGTTTGATTTTCTGAAATAAAATTAACCTTTAGATTTTTTACAGATAAGAGGGGATAATCCCCTCTTTTATATTTATTTGAGAGCATCTATTATCTTATTTAACATATCTGCTGGAATAGCTCCAGATATAACAATACCATGTGGGAATATTAACGTAGGAGTTCCTCTAATACCTAACTTTTGAGCAATTTCCATATTTTGATTTAATGCTTCTTCTGCTTTATCACAAGCTTTTTCTCCAAGCTTTTTAAATTCTTCTTTATCTGTTTGTTTTTCAAATGCTTTATTTAAAAGTTTAGCTGATGCCTCTTTTGTTGGCTGACATATTATAGCTTTAGATACAGGTTTCGCATATTTATGGAATGGAAGAGGAAATAGTATAACTCTAAACTGAACATCATTTCTTTTAGCAAGAACTTTTTTCATCTCTTCATGGAATCTTTTACAGAAAGGACATTGAGGATCTGTTATTTCATAAATTACAAATTTAGCATTTTTATTTCCTAAAATAACATCTGCTTTTGTTGGCATAGCATTTTCATCAATAAGTCTTATCCTTGATAAACCTCTTTCTCCTAATATTTTTTTAAGCTTTTCAGCTTTTTCTTTACCAATTCTTTTTTCTAACTTCGCTAATTTTTCTTTTAAATCTTGTTGATTTAGCTTTGTAACCTTTTCTCTTGTTAAACTTTTTCTTTCTTTTATAGATATAATCTCTCCACTTATTAAATATTCCATTGAACAATCTAAATATACAGGGATTTTTTTCCCATTTACTTCAACAATAACTTCATATAAACCATCTACTGGAGAATCAGAAACAGATAATACTTTTGCATTTCCAAGAAGTGGAGCTAAAGCCTTTTTTACATCTTTTATAGATACATCACTATTAGATAAACAAGATTCTTGTGCTTTTACTGAAATAGAGATTAAAGATAGAGCTAAAACAATAGAAAAGAGTTTTAAAACTTTCATAAGTCCTCCTTAATAATAAATGTTTTTTTATTATAGTATAATATTTTTTATGAAATTGCTGTGAAATATTTATATTTTCGGAGGAAATTTTGAAAGTAGCTATAGGCTCTGATCATGCTGGTTTTGATCTAAAAGAAGTAATTAAAAAACATCTTGAAGAAAAAGGTTTTGAAGTAATAGACAAAGGAACTTATTCAAAAGAAAGAGTTGATTATCCAGTTTATGGAAAAGCAGTTGCTGAAAGTGTTGTAAGTGGAGAAGCAGATAAAGGAATAGTAATATGTGGAACAGGTATAGGAATATCTATATCTGCAAATAAAGTAAAAGGAATAAGAGCCGCTTTATGCACAAATGAGTATATGGCAAGAATGGCAATTAGACATAACAACGCAAACATTTTAGCTCTTGGTGGAAGAGTATTAGGTCAAGATTTAGCTATAAATATAGTAGATGCTTTTTTCTCAGAACATTTTGAAGGTGGAAGACACGAAAAAAGAATTGAACTTATTCATCAGATTGAGGAAAGTTATTGTCAATAAATAATCTGGAGGTCAAATAATTGTTAGAACATTTAAAATCTGAAGACAAAGAAGTTTTTGAAGCAGTTTCAAAAGAGTTTAAAAGACAACAAGAACATCTTGAGATGATAGCTTCTGAGAATTATACATCTTATGCTGTAATGGAAGCTCAAGGTTCTGTTTTAACAAATAAATATGCAGAAGGACTTCCACATAAAAGATATTATGGTGGATGTGAATATGTAGATATAGTTGAAGATTTAGCTATAGAAAGGGTTAAAAAAATATTTGGTGCAGAACATGCAAATGTTCAACCTCATTCAGGTTCTCAAGCAAATCAAGCAGTTTATTTCTCACAGCTTAAAGCAGGAGATACTATAATGGGAATGAGCCTTGCTCATGGTGGCCATTTAACCCATGGAGCAAAAGTAAATCTTTCTGGGATAGTATTTAACTCTGTCCAATATGGAGTAAATCCTGAAACAGAATTAATAGATTATGATGAAGTTTATAAACTTGCAAAAGAACATAAACCTAAAATGATAGTTGCAGGCGCATCTGCATATTCAAGAATTATAGACTGGGCTAAATTTAAAGAGATAGCTGATGAAGTTGGAGCTTTATTTATGGTTGATATGGCCCATTATGCAGGGATTATAGCTGGAGGTGCTTATCCTTCACCGGTTCCTTATGCAGATTTTGTAACTTCAACAACTCATAAAACTTTAAGAGGCCCAAGAGGTGGATTTATTTTATCTAAAGCAGAATATGGAAAAGATATAGATAAATGGGTATTTCCAAGACTTCAAGGTGGTCCTTTAATGCATGTGATAGCAGCTAAAGCAGTAGCATTTAAACAAGCTTTAACAGATGAGTTTAAAAAGTATGCAGAGCAGACAGTTAAAAATGCAAAAGTTTTAGCAGAAGAGTTAAAAGCAGAAGGGCTTAGAATAGTATCAGGTGGAACAGATTCTCATATTGTTCTTGTTGATTTAAGACCTTTAAATGTAAAAGGAAATCAAGCAGAAGAAGCCCTTGGAAAAGCAAATATTACTGTAAATAAAAATGCAATCCCATTTGATCCAGAAAAACCAATGGTAACATCAGGAATTAGACTTGGTACAGCGGCTCTTACAACAAGAGGTATGAAAGAAAATGATATGAGAAGAATAGCTAAAAATATTGTTAAAGTATTGAAAAATATTGACAATGAAAAAGTTATAAATGAAGTTAAAGAAGATGTTTTATCTTTATGTTCTACATATCCTTTATATCCAGAATGGACTAAGTATTATTTAAGCTAAAAGGAAGGATTTTTTCCTTCCTTGGAGAAAAAAATGAAAGTAGAACTTTATCCTTTATTTAAAAAGGTAAATATTTTTACAAAAGCAAGTGAAGAAGCAAGACAGTTTTCTGTAAGACTTAAAAACTGGCTAAATAGTTATGCAATAGAATCTAAAATTTTTGAAAATTTAGCAGATTTAGAAAAAGAAGAAAATATAAAAGGAACAGAACTTCTTTTAGTTGTTGGAGGAGATGGTTCTTTACTTATAACAGCAAGAAGAGTAGCCAAATGGGGTATTCCTATACTTGGAATTAATTTAGGAAGACTTGGATTTTTAACAGAAGTAAATGAAGATGAAGCATTTGATGTTTTAGCTCAGATCTTATCTAAGCCTCTTTGTATATCAAGAAGAATGATGCTAAGAGCTACATTAATTAGAGATGGAAAAGAGATTTTAAAAGCAGATGTTTTAAATGATGTTGTTGTAAATAAAGCTATTTTAGCCAGAATTGTAGATGTGGCAGTTTATGTTGGAGATAGATATATTACAACCTATAATGGTGATGGAATAATAATAGCAACACCTACAGGTTCTACAGGTTATGCTTTATCTGCAGGAGGACCTATAGTTTATCCTATGATGGAAAACTTTTTAGTTGTACCAATATGTCCTCATACATTAACAGATAGACCTTTAATGCTACCACCATTTGAACCAATAACTATAGAACTTGTAGCAAAAGATAAAGATGCATGGCTTACCCTTGATGGACAAGAAGGTACAGAGCTTAAATATAAAGATAAAATAATTGTAAAACAATCACCTTATTATACATATCTTGTAAGAAAACCTGATAAAAATTATTTTGATATTTTAAGAGAAAAACTAAACTGGTCATAATGGATTTTAAAGTAGGAATAGGATTTGATATTCACAGATTAGAAAAAGGTAAAAAACTTATTATTGGTGGCATTGAAATTCCTTTTGAAAAAGGATGGGTAGCTCATTCTGATGGAGATATATTTTTCCATGCTTTAACAGATGCAATACTTGGAGCTATAGGAAAAGGAGATATAGGACAGCTTTTCCCAGATACAGATGAAAAAAATAAAAATCTTTCAAGTGATATTTTTTTAAGAAAAGCAGTAGAAATATCTGAAAATGAAGGATATGAGATAATAAATATAGATAGTTATATACTTCTTGAAAAGCCAAAACTTTTACCATATAGAGATAAAATTATAAAAAATACATCAAAAATAACTAAATGTAGTAATATATTTTTAAAAGGTAAAACATTTGAAAAACTTGGAGATATAGGACAAGGAAAAGCAGGTGCGTGTGAGGCCATTGTTCTTTTAAAAAGGAGGAATACATGAAAAATATAAAGTTAACTACTACCATAGAAGAAGTTTTAAATAGATTTCCGGAAACAAGAGAGTTTTTTGAGAGTAAAGGAATGTACTGCTGGACTTGTAAAGGAAAAAAACATGAAACAATTTTTTATTCAGCTACCTATTATGGTTTAGACCCAGAAGAGTTTTTAAACCAATTAAAAGAATTTATAAAAAGTAAACAATCAAAAATAAAGAAGATTAAATGATGAAAATATTAAATGATTTTTTAAACAATTTAGAACAAAAATACAAAAATATTGATAATTTATCAGAAAATCAGCTAAATAGTCTTGAAAAAGATATTGAACAATTTTATTTGGAACATTTTAAAGAAGCACCTATTGAACAGATAAGAAATAATTTTTTCCATTTTTCAAGAACAGTAAAAGAACCTGTTAAATTTTTATTTTTAACGAAAATAGTAGAATTTATACAAAAAGTAAGACCTTCAGCTTTTCCTATTCCTTTAGTAGAAAATTTAGATATTGAAAGTTTTTTAATTACTGTAAATCATCCAATATTTGAGTTTTTAATAATAGAAAAAGAGCTTTTACCTGTTTTCCCTATTTCAGAGCTTTATATTGTAGATGATGAAACTATTTTTGAACTTACAGAAAGACTATTTTTAAAAGATACAATAATAAAAAATGGTTTATTTTATCAAGGAAAAGTCTTATTTAAACTTTTTGATTATATCTTTAACAAAATTTTATATTACTATCCAGAAGATTTTCCTCATAAAGTTCTTAAAAAGAAAGGCAAAGATTTTGTTTTAAATGAAAACTATATTAAAGATGTTTATGAAAATATACTCAATGAGTTTTCAATTAGGTATCTAAAAAAAGATTTAAAACCAAAAAAAATAGAAAAAGAGTATTTAACTGTTATTCAAGATAATATAGAGAATATCTCAGAACTTCAATTTCTTATAAAAGTAGCACAGCTTGAAATGGTGTTTTATACAATCTTTGAAGATGAAGAAGAAGAGATATTCCAGATAGAACAAAATAATGAAGATGGAGTTTATAACTTAGTTTACTTTTTTGGACTTGAAAATATAAACTTTCATCTTTTATCTATATTCTTTGATTATGATTTAATACTTTCAAATACATTACAAATAGTAAAAGAGCTAAAAAATAATGAAAATCTAAAAGAAAATTTAGAAAATTTTGTTTTATCTATATTAGACCTTCCTTATATATCAAAAAAGTACCAAAATAAAGATATTTTGTTTGAGATTATTAAAGAAACAGGTTTTAAAGAAAGCCTTTTAAAAGAACTTTCTCTAAATGCTTATTTTAGGACATTTCAGCATGAGAAATTTTTAGAAAATTTTGAGGAAAATGAAAATTTTTACATAGATACTTTTATCCAGTTTGAACTTTCTAAACTATTTTTAGAAAAACAAACAAAAGAAGAAACTGCTAAAAATATAGAGAAAGTCATAGGAAAAGATGAAAGTATAGATGAATTAAAGTTAAATGCTATTAAATTTTTAATCTATTATCTTAAATCAGACTATTCTAAAATAGATGAAAAAAATATGAATCTTTTTGTATTTAATCTTTTGTTTGAAGGAAAAGAAAATATAGAAAATCTAATTCCTGAAAATATCCTTGCAGAAATTATCCTTGATGAAATTTTGATAGAATCAAAAAATTTAGCTATAGAACTTATAGCTTTTTATCCATTTGAAGAAAGATTTTACAAAATAGCAGGTATTAATTTTAAATATGAGATTCCAAAAATTAAATAAATTTGACAAAATATTTGTAGCAGAAATTACACAAGATATTCCCCTTTGGCTTTCTTTAATTATGGGATTATATCCAAAACTTCAAAATGAGATAGTTTATTTTTTATCACTAATAATTGGTAGTATAGCATCTATTTATATAATTAAAATGATAAAAGATGGAGAATATAGCCCTGGTTTAATTGCAGAGAACTCATCTGAAGCTTTTGCTTTCTCAATATATAGTATAGCTTTAATTATTATTTTGATAATAGCTTCATATAAAAAAGTCCTTTATATGGAAACATTTATGTGGAGTTATCTAATTGTTTTTTCATTGTTTGAGCTTATATTCTTTATAAAAAATAAAAACACAGACTAAATGGAAAATATAGAAAAAGCAAAGAATATAATAAAAAAAGTTTTACAATATGATGACAATACTATTGAAAAAGTAAAAATCTCAGAAGCTTTAGAAACTCTTTTAAAAAATGAAGAAATTCCAAAAACTATAAAAGATGATATTAAATATATAGATGGTCTTTCTTCAGCAAAAAAGAGAGCTTTTTTAAAATATATTCTAAATATTTTAGAGACTATAAAAAAAGAAGAAAAAGAGAAAGAAACAATTTTCTTTGAAAAGCTATCTATAAATGAACTTGAAAAAATATTAATAGAAAACCTAAAAATATTAAAACCTATAGAAAAAAAAGCCTTAAAAAAAGTAGGAGCAACAAATATAAGAAAAGCTTTATACTACTTTCCAGTAAGATATGAAGATAAAAGAATAAAAAAGATAAAACAGGTAAAAGAAGGTGAATCAGGGGTTTTTAAAGTAGAAGTTGAAAGTATAAAAAAAGTAAATAGAGGAAGAATAAAAGTAGAAGTTTTATTAAAAGATGATACAGGGAGTTTAAAAGCCTATTTTGTCCATGATAAGCCATTTTTATTTAATATATTCACAAAAGGAAAAAAGCTTTTAGTAGGTGGAAAAGTAAGTATATTTAGAGGAGAAAAAAATATATTCCAGCCTGAAGTTTATAATATTGAAGATAGTATAATCATAGATAGAATTGTACCTGTATATTCTTTAAGAGGAGATAGCTCAATAAAAACAAGTTCCCAAACTATAAATCACTTAAGAAGAGCTATTTTTAAATTACTAAAAAGATACTCAAAATATATAGATGAGTATATGCCTAAGTATATCCTAGAAAAATATAAACTGCCAGAAATAGTTGAAGCTATAAGAAGAATACATTTTCCTTTAAGTAGTGAGAATATAGACCTTTTAAATGATTATGAAACAAGATACCAAATAAGATTTATATTTGAAGAGTTATTTTTACTTCAGCTTGCCCAAGAGTATAGAAGATATATGTTAATGCAGGAACAAGCAGAGCAGATTATAACAAATGAAGATTTTATAGAAAAGTTTGAAGAAAAACTTCCTTTTGAACTTACAAATGCCCAAAAAAAAGCAATAAAAGAGATTTTAGAAGATATAAAAAAGCCTATTCCTATGAATAGGATGGTGCAAGGAGATGTTGGAAGCGGTAAAACAATAGTAGCAATGGCAGCAAGCTATGCTACGGCTTTAAATAAAAAACAAGTAGCAGTAATGGCACCTACAGAGATACTTGCAAAACAGCATTTTAATAATTTTAAGAATATACTTGAACCTCTTGGAATAAAAATAGCCCTTTTAACAGGAAGTATAACCGGAAAAGAGAAAAAAAATCTTTTAAAACATATAAAAAATGGAGATATAGATATAGTAATAGGAACCCATGCATTAATACAAGATAATGTAGAATTTAAAAATTTATCACTTGTAATAGTTGACGAGCAACACAGATTTGGAGTAGAACAAAGAAAAATCTTAACAGAAAAATCCCATAAATCACCACATACATTAGTAATGACAGCTACACCAATTCCAAGAACCTTAGCAATGACATATTATGGAGACTTAGATGTTTCAATTATAAATGAACTGCCAAAAGGGAGAAAACCAGTTAAAACATTCCTTCTTTATGAAGATGAAAGAAAAAACTTATACAAAATGATGAAAGAAGAACTTGATAAAGGAAGACAAGCATTTGTAGTTTACCCTTTAATTGAAGAATCAGAAAAAACAGATTTAAAATCAGCAGAAGAGGGTTTTAAGCATTATCAAGAAGCTTTTCCAGATAAAAAAGTAGTTATGCTACATGGAAAAATGAAACAAGAAGAAAAAGATAAAATTATGGAAGATTTTAAAAATAAAAAAGCAGATATTCTTGTTTCAACAACTGTAATAGAAGTAGGAGTAGATGTACCAAATGCATCTATAATGGTAATAGAAGAAGCTCATAGATTTGGACTTTCTCAGATTCACCAGCTTAGAGGAAGAATAGGAAGAGGACAGTATGAAGGATACTGTTTTTTAATAATACCTTCAGAATTTAGGAAGCCTTCAGAAGACAAAACTAAAGAAAATCAAAGAAGAAGAACCTTAGAAAGATTAAAAGTATTAGTAAAAACGACAGATGGATTTAAGATAGCAGAAAAAGATTTAGAGTTTAGAGGAAGTGGAGATTTAGTAGGAACAGCCCAATCAGGAAGATTTAATTTTTCTATAGCAGACTTAGATAGACCTTTAGATAGAAGAATAATAAAATTTGCAAAAGAAGAAGCGAAAAAAATTATAGAGGAAGACCCTCAATTAAAAGATTATCCCCAGCTAAGACAGCTTTTATTTGATAAATATGGAGATAGATTTGAACTTTCAACAGTTGCTTAAAAAAGAGGAATATTAATCCTCACTTTAAGCTTTTCCATATTTTCTTTTTCCAGCTATAAGTAAGAATTACTCCTATTAACATATATATTAAAACCCACATTCCTATTTTATTTCTTTCTTCTTTATGAGGATCTGCTATATGTTCAAGGTAATTAACAACTTTTTCTGTTGATTCTTTTGTTAATCCAAGTCTTGGCATAGAAGTGCCAGGTAAAACAGTTTGAGGATTATTTATGAAAGCAACTAAATATTCTTTATCTCTTGATTTACCTTTCAAAGAAAGATCTGGAGGTATTTTACCAAGGTATTTTTTTAGATTTTCAGGGTTTGTATGAGCTTCTATCTTTTGGTATTTTATGTTATGACATCTAGTACATGCATCTTCTATAATTTCTTCTCCTTGAATATCTTTTTTAGCTACTGTTTTTAAAAAAGATACTATATCTGTTATCTGTTTATCTGTAAGTTGTGGTTGAGGAGGCATTGCAAATTTAGGGTTTTTTGTAGCATTTTGAGGGTTTTTTATAAAATTAAATAAAAAATGTTCTTCTACAATATTTGCTCTATTTGATAAATCTGGTGGAACTACATTAAAAGCGTGCATAGCAGTATTTTCATCCATCATAGCTTTTAGATTTTTAACTTTTAAACTATGACAAGATAAACAGTTTTGTTTAAATAAATTTTCCCCATTTTGAGGATTACCTTTTTCTTTTATATCATATTGAAGATCAAGATAATTAAAATCAGGTTTAGGTATGTTTCCATACATTTCATGGTGAGCTAAATCTTCAATACCATAGTAGCCAATAAGTACTATTACTACTATAGCAAATAAAATTTTTAATTCTTTTATCATTTTTTATCCCCTTCAAGCTGTTTCTTTTCTATTCTTGCAATTATTGGAAGTGATATAAAAAATCCAAAAAAAACTAAAGCTGCAAAAAACCCAACCCATGCATAAAGGCCTGTTGGAGGAAGTTTACCTAGAATTGTTAAAACAAGAACATCTATCACAAAAATCCAGAATGCAATCTGGAATAAAGGTCTATTTTTTCCACTAACCGTAGGGGATTTATCAAGCCATGGTAAGAATAATATCATTACCATACTTAAAGCAAAAGCTATCAAACCTAAATTCTGACTAAAGAAAAAACCTCTTAATACTTCATAAAATGCTAAAAAATACCATTCAGGATATATATGAGTTGGAGTTTGTAAAGGATTTGCAGGTTCAAAATTAACTCTATCCATTGCAAAATCAAATTTGAAAAATACTAAATAAAAGAAAAATAACAAAAATACACTCATTACAAAAAATTCCTTAGACATAAAAACAGGCCAAAATGGAACTCCTTCTTTTTTCTTATCAATTGGTTTTCCATCTTCATTATTACTTCCAACAATTCTTACTGAATATAAATGAATACCCATAACTATCATTATAAGAACCGGTAGTAAAGTAACATGCAAAGCAAAAAATCTTGTAAGAGTTGGATCTGAAACTGCATAATCTCCTCTTAACCATATTACAAGTTGTGGACCAATAAAAGGAATTTTCTCAAATAAGGTTGTTATTGTTTGAGCTGCCCAATATGACATCTGCCCCCAAGGTAATAGATAACCTGTAAAAGCAGTAGCTGCAAATAATATAAAGAGAATATAACCTGTTATCCATACTATTTCTCTTGGAGATTTATAAGAACCATAATAAATACCCCTCCCAATATGTATAAACATAAGTAAAAAGACAATACTTGCGGCAACTGCATGGACATGTCTAAAAAGCCATCCATAAGAAACATCCATTATAATAGTTTTATTTACACTATCAAAGGCAAGCTTTGCGTCAGGTTTATAATACATTAGGAGAAAAAGGCCGCTGATAAACAAAATTGCAAAAGTTAAAACAAGAAGCATTCCAAAAGACCAAAGAAAGTTTATATTCTTAGGCACCTTATAGTCTGTAAGGCTTACTTTTATTAATTTTCTAATTTCAAGTCTTTCATCAAGCCAGTCTATAAATCTCATATACTCTCCTCCTTATCCAGATACCATTTGTTTGTATTCAGGCCCCTCTTCTCCAAGAACGATTTTTGTTCCTTCTAATTTAAATGGCGGGATATATAAAGGCTTTGGAGGAGGACCAAATATATTTATACCACAAGCATTATACTTTCCACCATGACAAGGACAATGCCATATATTATTTTCTGGCTCCCAGTTCGGAATACATCCAAGATGAGTACATATTCCAATAACAACTGTGTATTCACCTGAAGAGGTTTTTATTGTTCTTTTTGTACAGTCTTCTTTCATTTCTGGCGTTCTATGAAGTATAAAAACTGGTTTTTTTCTCCATTCTATAACTTTTACTTCTCCCGGTTTTACGGTAGCCAAATCAAATTCAACAATTCCAGCTGCTTTAACTTCAGGAAGTGGCTCCCATGTTTTATACATTGCATATAAAGTAGCTCCTGCTCCAACAGCAGCCCATCCTCCTATTGCATATAAAAGAAAATCCCTTCTGGAAACCTTTTTTTCACTCATAATTGCTCTCCGAAAGATTTTTATAACAAATATAATTAGTATCAAAGATATACTTAAGCTATATTTTATACTAATTTTATACTAAATTGTAAATTGAAAGTTAAACCATAAATTCATACTTAAACTTATTAACTTTGATAGTAGTAGGATAAACAGATATTTTTAAAAGTTCCAATATCCTTTTTAAAGTTTAAAACTGGAAATATGAAGAAAAAACTTACGTTTTTTATCTTAAAGATCTATAAAGACCAAATTATAATATGCTTGAAATTTATTTTTCTTTTATAAAAAACTCTTTTTCAGCAATAATATTTCCTCTTTCATCTTTTACTATTACTTTCCATTTTCCAGTCCAGATAGGAAGTATCCTTTTTGAACTCCAAGTTCTAAATATGTAATAAGTGATAGGAAGTTTAACTGATGCCATTAATCTATTATTGTAATACCATTCATGAATTACAAATGTTGGTATTTGATAAGCTTTAATCTTTGTCCAGCAATAAATCTTTTTAATATCTTTTGGAAATTCATCATATATATTAATAGGTTCTCTATTTTCTATTTTAGTAGCAAATTTTATTTCTAATACCTCTGCTAATATTTTCTTTTCTTCAGCGAAGGATATATTTAAACTAAATAATATAGCTAATAAAAAAGCAGTTAATCTTAAAACCATAAAATACTCCTTATAAAATTGATATAATTATATTTTAACAAATGTTGGAGGAAATAAATGCCTGAAGAGATTATAGAAAGTAGAAAAGAGTTAGTTGAAAATATGAAAAAAGAAGGGAAAAATCCATATCCTTATAAGTATGAAATAACAACAACCTTAGATAAAATAAGAGAAAGATATGAAAAATCTGTTCCAAAAGATAAAGTATTTAAAATAAAAGGAAGAATAAAAAGAGTTTCAAAAAGAGAAGATAAATACTTAATAAGACTTGCAGATTTAAATGAGCCTATAGAAATTCAAGTTTCTATACCTCAATCTGTAGGTAAATTTGCCCCAAAACAAGAAGTAGCTTTTGAAGGAAAATTAGAAAGAATAGATGGGAAATTAACTTTAATTGCAGATAAAGCTATTCCTGTAGAAGAAGCTGAAGATGTTATTGCTATAAAAAATCAGTTTGACCTTGATCCAAATAGGGAAAAAGTTTCTGTTGCAGGAAGATTAATAGCATTAAGAGATCAAGGAAAAGCAGCTTTTGGACATATCCAAGATGCAGATGGAAAACTTCAGGTTTACTTTAATAAAGATAACTTAGGTGAAGAAAAATATAAAGAAATAATGGATATTTTAGATATTGGAGATATTATTGGTGTAAAAGGTGAACTTTTTAGAACAATGACAGGAGAGCTTACTGTTGAAGTTAAAGAAGCAACTCTTTTAGCAAAATCTTTAAGAGCTTTGCCTGAAAAATGGCATGGATTAAAAGATGTAGAACAAAGATATAGACATAGATATTTAGATTTAATTGCAAATAAAAAAGCACGAGAGATATTTAAAATAAGATCAAAAGCAATAAAAAGTTTAAGAGAGTATCTTGATAGTAAAGGATTTATGGAAGTTGAAACTCCTATTCTACAATCAGTAGCATCAGGAGCAATGGCAAAACCATTTATTACTCATCATAATGCCCTTGATATGGATCTATTTTTAAGAATTGCTCCAGAGTTATATCTTAAAATGCTTGTTGTTGGTGGATTTAATAGAGTTTATGAAATAGGTAGAAATTTCAGAAATGAAGGTATAGATACAACTCACAATCCAGAATTTACAATGGTTGAGTTTTATGGAGCTTATCTTGATTATAATGATTTAATGGAGATGACAGAAGAATTGATTAGAAAAATATTACTTGATACAGTTGGAACATTGAAAATTACCTGGGAAGGACAAGAACTTGATTTTGAAAAGCCATTTAGAAGATTAAGATTTTTTGATGCTTTAAAAGAAAAAACAGGTAAAGATAAAGAATTTTTCTTAGATGAAGATAAAGCAAGAGAATTTGCTAAAGAATTAAATATTCCAAAAGCAGAAAGTTTAACCCATTCTAAACTTCTTGATAAACTTTTTGAACATTTTATAGAAGAAGATTTAATACAACCAACATTTGTAATAGATTTTCCAAAAGTTTTATCGCCACTTGCGAAAACCCATAGAGAAGATGAAGATTTAGTAGAAAGATTTGAGCTTATAGTAAATAAAAAAGAGATAGCAAATGCATATACAGAGCTTAACGATCCAGAAGAGCAAAGAAAAAGATTTTTACAACAATTAAAAGAGAAAGCAGAAGGTGATGAAGAAGCTATGGAAGTAGATGAAAACTTTCTTATGGCTCTTGAATATGGACTACCGCCAACAGGTGGGGAAGGTATTGGAATAGATAGACTTGTAATGATGCTTGTAGATACGCCTTCTATAAGAGAAGTTATACTTTTCCCAACTTTAAGACCAGAAAAAGATTAAGAGGTATAAGTTTTGAAAAACAGATTTGTAGGAGCTTTACTTGGAGCGGCAATTGGAGATTCTATGGGAATGTGTGTAGAAGAACTTCCTATAGATGAAGTAATACTTCATTATGGTAATAAAATTTCTGATCTTGAAAAACCTCATCCATCTTCTCCTGCTTCATTTTTAAGAGAAGGAGAAACTTCAAGTGAGTTTGAGATTGTAAAAATGATAGCTACTTCATTAGTTGAAAAAGGCAGGCTTGATATAAGAGATATTATAGAAAGATATATAAAATGGGAAGAAAAGGAAGAGATTCATAATTATGCAGATCCACATTTTTTAGTAGCTATTGAAGCCTTAAAAGAAGGAAAAGATATATCAAAAGGTGGTTTTTCAATAGAAGGAGCTTTACCTGCAATCCCTATAGGTATGTATCATTATACAAATCCTGCTCTTGCAGTAGAAGGTACAAAAGCAGTTGTTATGCTTACCCATAGACATGAAATAGTTTTAGATGTTGCCTCTGCCATGGCAGTTTCTATAGGAGAAATTTTAGAAGGAAAGTTCTATCTTGAAGATGAATATCATTATTTTTTAGAGCTTTTAAAGACTTTTGTTTCTCAAAGAGATACTATTAAATATTTAGAAAAAGTAGAAAATCTCTTAAAAGAAGATGCATCTTATGAAGAAGCTATTAATGAACTTGGGAATGGTTCTTTTGCCCTGGAAGCTTTTTCTCAAGCTTTATTTATATTTTTAAAAACTCCTTCTCAAACAGAAACAGTAATAATTAATGCAGCAAACTCTTATGGTAATTATGGAGGAGACACAGATTCAATAGCTTTAATAGCAGGTGCTTTTGCAGGAGCTTATAATGGTGAAGAAAGTATACCTGAAAAATGGAAAAAATCTTTAAAAGAATATAAAAAGATTGTAGAACTTGGGAAAAAACTATATCACGTAGCACCTCATAATTAATTAGCTATTGGTTTAAATTTTTCTATAAAGATATAATAGCTTGGGAAAGGATAAAATCTAGGATATATAAGATATATTTTCATTTTGTATTTTATATTAGGTTTTATAAAAATAAAATTATTATCATGAATTCCTAAAATATGATAAAAAGGTCCTGATCTACTCATTTTTTTAGTATATAAAAGTATATTTTCTTTATAAGGTTGTTCTATCCAACCTATTACTTCTTTCTTTTTAGGACATTTATAATTTTTTATTTTCATATTTTTATACTTAATTAGGTCTGCTTTTAATTTATCCAGTTTATATTTAATATCTTTCTTACTTAAAGCTCCTTGAGATAAATTTTTTTCAGGCATTTTTAACCATTCTTGGAATCTTTCTATCTCTAAATTTATTGCTTTAATAGTAGCTTGGAGGCATTCTTTATTTATATCTTCTGAATTCTTTATTTGATTATTTTTATGAATACAACTAGATATGCTTAAAAAAGTAATAAAAATAAAACCTATAACAAAAATTTTAATAACATTTTGCTTATAATCCATTATACTAATAATAAGGTTTTAAAAAAGAAAAATAAAGTTTTTAATTTTATTGGAGGAAATTATGAAAATAGCTGAGTTTCATAGAATGTGTCCTAACTGTAAAGGCATAATCTCTGATGAAAGGTTGAAATTAGGACTTCCTTGTGAAAAATGTTTACCAAATGAAATAGATTATACTGAAAAAAAAGATATATGTGATGCTCTTAATGGAAAATTAAAAGAGTTTAAACATATATGCTGGTTAGAAGAATTCACAGAGGATTTTACAAAATTTTTCAAAGAAAAAACAGGTTTTACTCCTTGGACTCTTCAAATAATGTGGGCAAAAAGGGTTGCTTTAAAAAAATCATTTACAATGATTGCTCCAACAGGTGTAGGAAAAACTACTTGGGGTTTAATTACATCTGCATATATAAAAGGTAAAGTATATATATTAGTTCCAACAAAACTACTTGTAATGCAAACTGTAGAAAAACTTTCTAAAATTACAGATAAAAAGATTATTGCATATACAGGAAAAAAACAAGAAAAAGAAGAAATACAAGCTGGAAATTTTGATATTTTAATTACAACTACAAATTTTCTTTATAAAAATTTTGATAATATTCCTAAACCTTTTGATTTTGTATTTGTTGACGATGTAGATTCTCTTTTAAAAAGTGCAAGGAATGTTGATAAGGTTATAAAACTTCTTGGTTTTACAGATAAAGATATAGAAATAGCTTTAAAGCTTTTAGATTTAAAATCTAAGGTTGCAAAGCTTGGAGAAAAAGCTAATGAGAAGTTGTTTGAAACAATAAAAAAACTTGAAACAATTCTTGAAAAAAGAAGAAAAGAGATAAACAATGTTCTTGTTGTTTCTTCTGCAACATCTCAACCTAAATCAAAAAGAGTAAAACTTTTTAGAGAGATTTTAGGTTTTGAAGTTGGGAAATCAGGAGCATCTCTTAGAAATGTAGAAGATATTCTTATATATACAGATAAAGATTATTTAGAAGAGTCTGTAAAATTTATAAAAAAATATGGAAATGGCGTTTTTGTTTTTATATCTGAAGATTTAGGTAAAGATTATGTAAATGTTGTTGTTGATTATTTAAATAAAAAAGGAATTTCTACTCTATCTTATGAAAATTTTACACCAGAAAATCAAGAAAAGTTTATTGAAGGTAAAATTCAGGCGGTAGTTGGAATAGCAAGCTATAGAAATCCTCTTGCAAGAGGGATTGATCTTCCTCAAGCAGTTAGATATGCTATCTTTTTAGGAATTCCAAAAATGGAATTTAGTGCTAATCTTTCTTTATCTCCTATAAAGCTTTTTGGAATGCTCCTTGTTTTAAGAGGGCTTATAGAAGATAAAACTAAGGTAATGTCTTATCTTACTTATTTAAAAAAATATTTAACATTAAAAGAGGAACTTGTTGATAAATATCCAAAAATAAAAGAAAAACTTGAAGAAATAAAAAACTTTATTGAAATACATTTAAGCAATCCTGAATTTTTAGAAAAAATTAAAAATTCTGAAGATATTTCTTTAAAAGAAAAAGATGGAGAGCTTTTGGTAGTTATAGGAGATGCTACTGGATATATTCAAGCATCAGGAAGAACATCAAGGATGTTTGCAGGTGGACTTACAAAAGGTGTAAGTCTTATGTTTGTTGATGATTTAAAAGCTTTAAACTCTCTTAAAAAAAGACTTTCTTTCTTCCTTGAAGATATTAGTTTTAAAGTTTTAGATTATGATAAAGGAAAAGAACTATCAGAAAGATTAGGTTTTGAGTTAATAAAAGAAGAAGACCTAAATAAAATATTTGAAGTAGTAGATAAGGATAGAGAAAGAGTAAAAGAGATTTTAGAAGGAAAAATAAAATCAGAAACTAAAAATCTGGTAAGAACTGCTCTTGTAGTTGTAGAATCTCCAAATAAAGCAAGAACAATAGCTAACTTCTTTGGAAAACCTATAAGAAGAAAAGTTTTAGATATAGATGCTTATGAAATAAATATTGGTAATAAACTTCTTTTACTAACTGCATCAAAAGGCCATGTTTTTGATATTACAACACGAGATGGAATATGGGGAGTTAAAGAAGAAAATCATTACTATATTCCAGTATATGACACTATAAAATACTGCAGTAAATGTAATGAACAAACAACAGAACCATTTTGCACAAAATGTAAAGGAAAACCAGATATTGATAAGATAACAATAGTTGAAGCATTAAGACAGCTTGGGCTTGAAATAGATGAAATTTATATAGCAAGTGATCCTGATACAGAAGGAGAAAAAATTGGTTGGGATGTTGGAACAGTACTAAAACCTTATCAAAATAAAATGAAAAGAATGGAATTTCATGAAGTTACAAAATGGGCCTTTATGGAAGCTTTAGAAAATCCAAGAAATATAGATGAAAATCTTGTAAAGGCTCAGATTGTTAGAAGAGTAGCTGATAGATGGGTAGGTTTTTCACTTAGTCAACATTTATGGAAAGTTTTTAAGAAAAACTGGCTTTCTGCAGGAAGAGTTCAAACACCAGTACTTGGCTGGATTATAGATAGATATAAACAAGGAAAAGAAAAAAAAGGAGTAATAAATGTAGAAACTAAAGCTGGTAAATTTAGATTTGAGTTTGAAGATTTAAAAGAGTTTAATAAAGTAATTCCTGAGAAAATAGAGATTAAGCTAAAGGAAAAATCTATAATAGAAAAAAATCCACTTCCACCTTTTAATACTGGAGAGCTTTTAAGAGAATCCTCAAATAGATTAGGACTTTCAGCAGATGAAACTATGAATATTGCACAAGACCTTTTTGAAAGTGGATTTATTACATACCATAGAACAGATTCAACAAGAGTTTCCACAGCAGGAATGGGTATTGCAAAAGAGTATATATCAGAAAAATTTGGAGCAGATTTTGTCAAATTAAGACCATGGGGTGAAGGTGGAGCCCATGAATGTATAAGACCTACAAGAGCGTTAGATACAGAAGAACTACAATCCTTAATAATGGTTTCTGGTTCAACTTCGAAAATAACAAAAAATCATTTTAAAGTTTATGACTTAATATTTAGAAGATTTATAGCATCTCAGATGATACCTGTAGAAGTTGAGAAAATCAGCATCATTGTAAAACTTTTTCCTATTGGAAAAGAGATAGAAGAAGAAAGATTAACAAAAATCATAAAAAATGGATGGAATTTAATTGAGTATTTAAAATTAGAACCTTTACCAATAGACTTGGATGAAGGAAAAGCTTATTCTTTTGATGTTATTTCATATACAAAAAGAGAAATTCCTAAGGTATATCCATATACTCAAGGAGAACTTGTTGAAGAAATGAGAAATAGAAAGATAGGAAGACCTTCAACATATGCAAAAATAGTTCAAACTATTCTTGATAGAAGATATGCAGTAGAAAAAGGTAGATTCTTATATCCAACAAAACTTGGAATAGAAATTTACGAATATCTTTCTAAACATTTTCCAGAATATACTTCAGAAGAATTTACAAGAGAGCTTGAAGCTATAATGGATAAAGTTGAAACAGCAGAAGCTAATTACCAAGAAATTATAGATAGCCTTAAACCTATTTTAAAAGTAAGTAAGAAAAAATTATAAAAAAGTAGAAAATAGTTATCTTCATAAAGATAGCTTTTGTTGAGGATTAGGAGATATGATTGCTTGGACTATCATATCTTCTAATGCTTCAAATCCATGAGGTTGCTGAGGTTTATAATATATTGATTGTCCAGTATTAAGAATTTCAAAATTTTCTTCATTATCTATAAAAAACTTTCCTTTTCCTACCAAGACTGTTGTCAATACATGTGATTTTGATGCATGAAGATTTACTTTTTGCCCTGTCTTTAAATAAAAATGAACCAATCTAAACTCATTTACAGATATAATCAGTTCTGTTAAAACCTTTTCATCTGAAAATTTAGTTATATCTGGTTTTATAATCATCTTTATCTCCTAATTTTAAGATTTAATACTAATTAATCTTAAAATATATTTATGCAAATAGAATGATATTCCTCACAATAAAATTAAATAGCTTTTAAAAACTTAGTTAAAAGCTCTTTTTCTCCTACTTTTTCAAATATTACTTTTGCTTTTGGCGGTTTTAATTCTTTTACAACACCTTTGCCAAAAACTTCATGCTTTACAAGAGAACCTACTCTAATTCCTGTATTTGTAGAAGTGGCTGATAAAGAATTATCTGTTTTCTTCTTCGGTTTACTTGATAAAACTTTAAGATATTCTTTTATATCTTTTATAAATCTTGAAGGTTTTGTTTCATTAAAGCTATTTCCAAAACTACTTCTATATTTTGCAAGTGTTAGGTAAACATGCTCTTTTGCTCTTGTGATAGCAACATAAAAAAGCCTTCTCTCTTCTTCCATCTGTTCTACATCTTCAAAAGCTCTTCCACTTGGAAATATTCCATCTTCAACACCTGCTATAAATACAACTGGATATTCTAAACCTTTAGATGCATGAACTGTCATTACTTTTACAGAGTTTGAATCTTCTATATTGTCTTGGGCTTGTTCTAAAGAAGTTTCCTCTAAAAATTCTTGTAATGTTTTTCCTCTTTTTTCTATTTCTTCAAATGCAGTAAAAAGTTCTTGTACGTTTGCTATTCTATCTTCATAATCTTTTGGATACTTAGATATAAGATATTCTTCGTAATCTATACTGTCATAAAGATATTTGGCAGTTTCTGCCGGCTTTTCATTTCCATATTTTTTTATAAAATCAATAACTTCAAAAAAGGTTTGCAAATTATATTTAACTTTTTTAGATAATGTTTCATAGCTATCTTTTAAAGCTTGATACCAATCTTCTACATAAGATTTTTGTATTTTATTTAGTGTAGATTTCCCTATTCCTCTTGATGGAAGATTTATTATTCTTTTAAATGCTTGAGTATCTTTTGGATTAAATGCAAATCTTAAATATGCAAGAATATCTTTAATTTCTGCTCTTTCATAGAATTTTAAACCTGCTATAATCTGATAAGGGATAGACATTCTTACAAATGCTTCTTCTATATTTCTTGATAAAAAAGACATTCTCATTAAAACTGCTATATCTGAATATTTATATCCTTGTTTTATAAGTTCTTTTATCTGATAAGCAATAAATGCTGCTTCTTGTTTATCTGATTCAAGTTTTACAAGTTTTAAGTCTTCTCCTTTATTTTTATCTGTCCAAAGTTTTAATACTTTTTCTTTCCATCTTCCTTTTGAATGAGATATTACTTTATTTGCTGCTTCTAATATTTTTTGAGTTGAGCGATAATTTCTTTCAAGTTTTATAATTTTTGTATTTGGAAAGTCTTCTTCAAAAGAAAGTATATTTTCCGGATGAGCTCCTCTCCAAGTATAAATACACTGCTGAGGATCTCCAACTACTGTAATACAATCTCTATTTCCAACAAGAAGTTTTAAGATCTGATGCTGAATTTTATTTGTATCTTGATACTCATCTACAAGTATATAATCAAATTTATTTTGCCATTTTTGTTTAATATCTTCATTTTCTGTAAAAAGTTTAACTACATTTAAAAGTAAATCATCAAAATCCATAGCATTTGAAAATATTAAACCTTCTTGATATTTTTGATATATTGCTTTTATATGTGGAAGTTGCATTGCATAAAAATCAAGAACTGATTCATCTAAATTCTGTTTTATTTGAGAAATTATATTTTTTACTCTATCTGGTTTGTATAAATCTTTATCTAAGTTTGATTCTTCAACAATATCTTTTATAAGTTTTTTGCTATCTTCTTCATCATATATTACAAAATCTTTTCCATATCCTATATTTTCTGCTTCATATCTTAATATTTTTGCTGATAAACTATGAAATGTTGTTATCCATTGAGGCTCTTCCTCAAGATTTAAAGCATTTACAACTCTTTCTTTCATCTCTTTTGCTGCTTTATTTGTAAAGGTAATGGCAAGAATTCTATTAACAGGTATTCCAAGTTCTTTATTTAAAAACATTATTTTATGGGTTATTACTCTTGTTTTTCCTGAACCTGCTCCTGCGAGCACAAGTAAAGGTGATGAAAAATATAAAACTGCTTCTTTTTGAGATTCGTTTAATCCTTCTAATATATCACTCATTATTTTATTTACTCCTTAATATTTTCTATTAATTCTTCACTCAAAGTTCCTTTGCATATTTCTTGAACTTCTCCAGTCATTTTAATATTAAAATCCTTATCTAAGGATATTTTTAATTCTCCGCCTTCCATTTTTATTGTAATATCTGAATCTGTTAATCCTTTTTTATATAAAACAGATGCTACTGCTGAAGATGAGCTTCCTGATGCTAAAGTATATCCTGCTCCTCTTTCCCATATTTTTATCTCTGCAGTATTTTTATCTATAACCTTTACAAACTGAACATTTGTTCTATTTGGAAATATTGGATTATTCTCTATCTTTGGTCCATATTTTTTTACTTGTTTTTCATCAAACATTTCAGGTACATTATCTACTAATATTACACAATGAGGATTACCTACTGAAACACAGTTTATTTTAAACTCTTTATCTTCTACTTTTAAAGGGTAATCTATGCATTCTTTATCATTTATATTCACAGGGATTTTATCTGTATCAAATACTGCTTTTCCCATATCAATAGTTATTATTTTTGCTTTTCCTTTTTCTTCTTTTTCTATTTTTGCTTTTACTATTCCACCTTTTGTTTCTACTGAAAACTCTTTACTCCCTTTTGTAAAGCCATAATCATATAAAAATTTACAAAATATACGAAGTCCATTACCACTTTTTTCTGCTTCTGAACCATCTGGATTAAATATTCTAAGTCCAAAATCTGCTTTTTCAGAAGGAACTTTTAGTAGAATTCCATCACTTCCTATTCCAAAATGTACATTACATAATGTTTGTATTGCTTTTTTTGTCAATTCAAAATCTATATTTTCTTTATCTAAAACTATATATTCATTACCAAGTCCATGGGATTTTACAAAAAAATTTTTTTCCATCTTCTCTCCTTTATAAAAATTTTCTCATTAATATAGCATTACTTTTGTTTTTATAGTAGTTTTTACGAATTGAGTATTCTTCAAATCCAAATTTCTTATAAAGATTTATAGCTTTTTTATTTTTCTCATCTACTTCTAAAAATATAGTTTTTTTATTTTTTTCTTTTAACTCATTTATAAAATTTTCTAAAATAAAACTTCCTATCTTTTTTCCTTGAAAGTCTTTTCTTACAACTATTAAATTGATTTCTGCTTCATCAAAAATTATATTTGAATCTAAAAACCCTACTATCTTGTCCTTTATAAGATAAACTTTTTTGTATGAAAATCTATTTTTATTGATTAATAAATATTTATTCCAAGGTTTATCAAAATTTTCTTTTATTATATTTAGAACTTCTTCTATATATTTATCTTCAAAATCTTTTATTAAAATTTTATGTTTACTGATTTTATTAACTCTTTCTGTTTTTTCCACGATAATTTTCTTAATACTTTTATATTTACCTTATCAAAATCTTCAAAGGTTATAAATTCTATCTTTTTGGGTTTCTTATATTCAAGGGCATACTTAGGTGTAATTACTTCAGTAAAATTTTCTTTTTTTTCTCCATTTTTATAAGTTGTTGCTAAAACATAAAATTTAGGGTTTCCATTATCTGCAGTAGGAAGATTATGGGGAATAGAAATATTTTCTAAGATAATTATTAACGAATCTTCAGTTTTCTTTGCTGTTAAATGTAAATCTTCTTGCTTTGCAATTGTAGTAGGGAAAGAATGATTATAAACCTTTTTTGCTAAATGAAATAAATCAAAAGGAAATTTTTGTATTAAATCCATTTTTTTAACTGGTTTCATATGACATTCTTGACAGGTTTTAGATACATTAGACTTTTTCCATTGTTTGTAAGTTTCTTGATGACAAGAAGAACAAACTATAGATTTTTTAAAGTTTTTATCTTGCATTGATGGATGTGGTGGTGAGAAAACATCATAAGGTCCATGCATTGCTTTATCCTTTGATGAAAAATGACATGATACACAGTTAATTCCATCTTCTCTATGGATTTCTCTAATCTCAGGTTTTTCTGCTATGCTCATTTCAAGAGGAATATGGCATGCTAAACATTTTGTCTTTGCATAATGATTTGTTGCTTTTTTATAATCTTCACTTATATAAGAAACTGCATGTCTTGATTTATTCCATTGTTTATAGATTTCTTGATGGCATTCTGCACATCTTTTTGCTGGTGGATGCTCTAAAAGATCATCTTCTCTAAAGATAGTCCATATTTTGCTATTACTATCACAAGATAAAAGAAAAAAGGATAAAAATATTAACAAACTAATCTTCCTTTTTGTTAACATCATAAATATGACCTAACTTATCTCTTTTTGTAAAAATATAACATGCATTATGAGGATTTGGCTCAATTTCTATTGGAACTCTTTCAACTATCTCAAGATCAAAACCATCTAATGCTACTATTTTTCTTGGATTATTTGTCATTAATCTCATTTTTCTAACACCTAAATCAAGAAGAATCTGAGCTCCTGTTCCAAAATCCCTTAAATCTGTACCAAACCCAAGTTTATGATTTGCTTCTACTGTGTCATATCCTTCTTCTTGCAGTTTATAAGCTTTTATTTTATTTACAATTCCTATTCCTCTACCTTCATGCCCTCTCATATATACAAGAACACCTTTTCCTTCTTTTGCTATCATCTCAAGAGCTTTATGAAGTTGAGATTGGCAATCACATCTTAAAGAACCAAAAACATCTCCTGTTAAACATTCTGAATGAACTCTAACCAATACAGGCTCATCTTCCTTTATTTCCCCCATAACAAGAGCTACATGTTCTATTCCATCTACTAAGCTTTTATATCCATAAATTTTAAATGTTCCAAATTTTGTAGGTAGAAAAGCCTCTGCTTCTCTTTTTACTAATTTTTCTTTTTTTAGTCTATAATGTACTAAATCTGCTATTGTTATTATTTTTAAATTATGTTTTTTTGCAAATTTTATTAAATCTGGAAGTCTTGCCATAGTTCCATCTTCTTTCATTATTTCACATATCACACCTGCCGGATACAAACCTGCAAGTTTAGCTAAATCAATAGATGCTTCTGTATGCCCTGTTCTTTCTAAAACACCTCCTGATTTTGCCATTAAAGGAAACACATGACCTGGTCTTACAAAGTCCTGAGGTTTTGCATCTGGACTAACTGCAAGTTTTATTGTAATTGCTCTATCATGGGCTGAAATTCCTGTTGTTGTTCCAAATTTTGGATGAGCATCTATTGAAACACAAAAAGCAGTTCCTTTTGGATCTGTATTTTCCTGAGTCATTAAAGGTATATTTAATTCTTCACATCTTTCTTTTAATAAAGATAGACATATTAATCCTCTTCCTTCTTTTGCCATAAAATTTATAGCTTCTGGTGTTATTTTTTCTGCAGCTATAACTAAATCTCCTTCATTTTCTCTATCTGGATCATCAACAACTATTACCATTTTTCCATTTTTTATATCTTCTATAGCTTCTTCTATAGTACTAAATGGATTTTTTTGCATTTTTCACCTCATTATAAAGATTTATTCAATAATTTTATATCTTTTTTTTTATAGTTCAAATGCTTTAAAATTATTTACATTCTTTTTTATTGATAATTTAGTAGTATATAGTTTTGATTAAATTTTATATAAAAGGACTAAAATTATTTGACAAAATAATATTAATAGTTTATCTTATATAAAAAAACAAAATGGAGGTATCTAAATGATAATCAGAAAAGAACATGCACTTGCACTTTTAAATGCAAAATCTCAAGAAGAAAAAGGTCTTGCATGTCAAATAAGAGTAAAAGCAGAAGAAGAACCTTATGTAGAATTAGAACTTCAAAACTTGCTAGAACAAGGTTCAAGTCCTATAGAATTTACTTTAACCTATTGGGGTAGAAACCTTGTTTATCTTATGGAAGAAATGATTCAAAAAGGACTTATTAAACATCCTTCTGAATGGGATGAAAGATTTAGATGGATAGGTTCTGAAGTAATAGCAATGATAGAAGCTTCTATTAGAAGTGGTGATTTAACCGGTGAAGAAATTTTTGATGCTTTAAAAGAAAGAGGTTTTGCTGAAGAAGTTCATGAAGAGAAAAAAGGTTGGTTTAAAAAGATAAATGATTATGCTAAAGCCGTTTATGAAATTTATCAAAATGCAAAACCAAGACTTGAAATATCTAAAGAACTTGCAAGCTACATAACAGGAATGCCTACAGGTCCTGCTGAAACAAAAATGTTACCAGAACACGGAAGATTTCCTTTATTACTTGAGTCTATGAGATTAATATCTTTCTCTGTTCCAAACTCAGATGTATATACTTTATCTGGTCTTGGTCAAGCAGTTCAAAAAGCTTTACAAACAATGGCACCTGCTTATGAAACAGTAATAAATGAAGATTATATGTATTCATTATTAAAAGTTTTAGATTCAGGAATAGAAGCTTTATCCGAGCAAGAAAAAGAAATTCTTGAAAGCTTAGCTTTAATAGATGATGAAGGTGAATTATTACCTGCAGGTGAAGCTTTATTAGAAGTTTATAAACTTTGGAGTGAAAAAATATACAGACCTGTTAAAACATTTAATCTTGAAACCTTAGATGAAGAACTTTTAATTGGAATAGAAAAAGTTTGGGAAAAACACAAAGAAAATCCTGAAATTGTTCCTACTGATGAAGAGATAGTTCATTTCTTACTTGAAAAACCTTTAAAAGAGTATAAACATCTCAAAGAATATTATGGAAGAATGCTTAATCAAGCTATGGGTTATCAAAAGAAAGAGGAACTTAACAAAAAATGGTCAGAACTTAAAAACATTGAAGAATTATTCAAACATTTCTGGGAAAAAGGAAATGAATGGTATGAAAAATTATTTGATACAATAAAAGAATCTCTTTATTCCTTAGAAGCTTTTAACCTCATAAAAGCAGAGTTAGACGAAAAAACAGGAAAAACAGTATATAAATTTACTAAACATGGAATAGAAGTATTAAAAGATATTAAAGAAAGAGGAGTAAGAGAAATAAAATCAACTGCAGTAAAAGCTATTTCAATTACAAAAACTCAGTTTGGTGTTCCAAACTATGAATGGTATGAAGAAGCAGTAAATGAACATCTTGTTGGTGGAGGTTATCCAACAAAAGCAGGACAACTTTATGAGAATTTAGCATATAACATTTATAGACTTCCACACTTAACAAGATTTGAACTTATGGTTTTACATAAAATTCCTGAATATGGAATGTTTTTAAATGATTTATTTAAAGAATTTGATGAAACTTTAAAAGAAGAAGTTCAATATGCAGTTAATAAACTTGAAGCAAGATATATATTAGATGTTCTTCCGAATAAAGCAATTGTATTAACAGAAGCGGGGAAACTTATTAAAAAAGCTTTATCAGGAGTTCCGGAAGGTATTGCTAACCCAATAAATCCTGTATTAGTCAGAATATTACAAGCTATAAAAGAAGTAGGTAATCTTTATGTAAAAGAAAGAAAAGTTAGAATCTTACCTAAAAACTGGGAAGAAGCTATTAAAAAATCAGGTGTAGATAAAGAGACATTTGAAAAAGAGATAGCAGTTGCAAGACTTGCAGGATATATTGGTAAAACTTCATTACATGAATCAGCTCTTGAGATATTAGAAGCAGTAGAGCTTATGAATCAATAATAAATACAGAAGGGGAAATCTTTTCCCCTTTTTTAAACATAAATATCTATCAATCTATTTTTCTTTTTTTCTTTTAAATCTTTTTTTAAATTTTTAATTTTATTTTTCTTTTTTTTCTTAAAAAGGAGCCAAGTTCTATGGCTCCTTCTTCTATCAGATATAGGCTCAACTTCAAGAGGTTTTTCTATTTCAAAACTATCCATAATGGATAAAGTTAATTAATTGAAATTAAAAAATCAAACTCTCTTTTGAGGCATTTGCATAGTTAATACTAAAAGAAGCCATATAACTGTTATTATTCCAACAAAAACAAATACTGCAAACTCTCCATATTTTAATAAAAATCCTGCAGAAGCACCACCAACAAAAGCCCCTAAAAACTGAGATGTATTAAATACCCCTGATGCAGTTCCTTTTAAATGTTTTGGAGCATATTTACTCATTAATGAAGGCATAATAGGTTCAAGCATCATAAATCCACTAAAATAAACAATAATAGCTATTACAGCAGGTACAAAACTATTTTCAAATTTTACAAACAATCCAAAAGATATTAAAAGAATAATTATAGCCGCTATTTTTACTTCTTTAATTAAGCCTTTTTTTTCTGCAATAATTGTAGAAGGTACCATTACTATTAAACCAACTAAAAACATTACTAAATAGACTTTCCATATATCAGAAGGAGAGATAAATTTCTCAAGAATTAAAGGAGAAACAGTAAATACAGCAGTCAGTCCCATATGGAGAGTAAACATACCAAAATCCATTTTTAATAAATTTGAATCTTTTAAAACAGGTCCAAGATATGAACTTGTAAACTCTGCATCTTCATGATGAACAATTTTTTCAGGTCTTGGAATACCCCAAATAATATATGGAAGAGATATTAAAGCAAGAATTGCAGTAAATAAAAAGACTCCTCCAAGCCCAAAATGAGATGCTATTAATGGACCTAAAACCATACCAAAAGCAAAAGCCATTCCAATAGAAGCACCTATTGTAGCCATGGCTCTTGTTCTTATTTCTTCTCTTGTAAGGTCTGCTATTAATGCAATAACAACTGAAGAAACTGCTCCCATACCTTGTAAAAATCTACCAACAATTAAAAGGTATATATTTTGCTCATAAGATGCATAAGCAGCAAGGCCACTACCCAAGAAAAATATAATAGTTGAAAATATTAATATAGGTATTCTTCCATACTTATCACTCCAAAGACCATAAGGTATTTGGAAAAAAGCTTGAGTTAAACCATAAGCACCAATAGCAATACCTACTAAAAATGATGTTGCTCCTGGAAATTTAGAAGCATAAATAGATAAAACAGGTAAAACTAAAAATAATCCAAGCATACGTAAGGAGAAAACTCCAGCAAGGCCTAATGTGGCCTTCCTTTCTTCAGGTGTAAAATCCTTGTCTATCATAATATTTGCCAACCTCCGTAATTTATTATAAGTTAATTATATCAATTTATAAAACTTCTATAGGAGGTTCAATATTATGTCAAAAAAAGTAGATGAGGTTCTTCTAAAAATTAATAAAGTTTATAATCCACCAAAAAAAGTTTTAGAAAAAGCTTTACTTACAAAAGAGCAGTTTGATGATATGTATAAAAAATCTATTGAGGATCCAGAAGGATTTTGGGCAGAATTGGCAGAAAAAGAACTTCATTGGTATAAAAAATGGGATAAGGTTTTTGAATGGAACTTTCCATATTATAAATGGTTTATAGGTGGAAAAATAAATATAACTTATAACTGTCTTGATAGACATGTTCAAAATGGGAAAAGAAATAAGCTTGCTTATATATGGGTAGATGAAGATGGAATTGAGAAAAAGATAACTTATGGAGAGCTTTTAGAGCTAGTAAATAAAACTGCAAATGCTTTAAAAGAGCTTGGTTTAAAGAAAGGAGATAGAGTAGTTATTTATATGCCTCTTACTATAGAGCAGATAGTTATAATGCTTGCTTGTGCAAGAATAGGAGTTATTCATTCTGTAGTTTTTGCAGGATTTAGTGCTAATGCTTTAAGAATGAGAATAAGCGATGCAGAAGCTAAAGTAGTATTTACATCAACATGGACTAAAAGAAGAGGTAAAAAAATAAATCTAAAATCTGTGGTAGATGAAGCTTTAGCCCAAGAATGTGATTGTGTTGAAAAGGTTGTGATACATCAAAGAGATAAAGGTGAGTTAGAACTTCAAGAGAATGAACTTGATTTTTATGAGCTTATAGAAAAACAATCCCCAAACTGTGAGCCTGAAATAATGGATGCAGAAGATCCTTTATTTATCTTATATACATCAGGTTCTACAGGAAAGCCTAAAGGGGTTTTACATACAATTGGCGGATATAATCTTTATACTCATATAACAACAAAATATGTATTTGATATTAATGAAGATGATATTTATTGGTGTACTGCAGATACCGGGTGGATAACAGGACATAGCTATATAGTATATGGCCCTTTATCTGTTGGTACCACATCTATAATAGCAGAAGGAGCACCTGACTATCCAGATCCAGGCAGATGGTGGTCAATAGTTGAAAAATACAGAGTAAATATTTTCTATACAGCACCAACAGCAGTAAGACTTTTTATGAAATATGGGGAAGAATGGCCAGCTAAATATGATTTATCATCTCTAAGAGTTCTTGGTTCAGTTGGAGAGCCTATAAATCCTGAAGCTTGGATTTGGTATTATGAGAATATTGGAAGAAAACAATGCTCAATAGTTGATACTTGGTGGCAAACAGAAACAGGAGGACATATGATAACTACAATTCCTTCTTATCCTCAAAAACCAGGTAAAGCAGGAAAACCTTTCTTTGGAATAGAAGCAGATGTTGTAGATGAAGAAGGAAATCCACTTCCTCCAAATGCAGAAGGTTATCTTGTAATCAAAAAACCTTGGCCATCAGCTTTAAGAACATGTTGGGGAGAACCAGAAAGATTTGAAAAATACTGGACACAGATAAAAGGAAAACAATGGTATCTTCCTGAAGATGTGGCAACTAAAGATGAAGATGGATATATAATGATTCTTGGAAGAGCTGATGATGTATTAAATGTTTCAGGTCATAGAATAGGAACAGCAGAAGTTGAGAGTGCCCTTGTTTCTCATCCAGCTGTAGCAGAAGCGGCAGTTATTGGTAAACCTCATGAAATAAAAGGTCAATCAATCAAAGCATTTATAATTCTTAAAACAAGTTATGAACCTTCAGAAGAACTGAAAAAAGAAATAAAAGAACATGTAAAACATGAGCTTGGACCAATAGCTGTTCCAGATGAAATAGAGTTTGTAGAAAAACTTCCAAAAACAAGAAGTGGAAAGATAATGAGAAGAGTTCTAAGAGCTAAAGAATTAGGCTTACCTCTTGGAGACACTTCAACTTTAGAAGATTAATTAGTAGAGGGAGTTTTTCTCCCTCTTTTAAATTAAAATTTTATTTTTTATAAGCATTTTAAAGAAATTTTCCAATTTAGGAAGTATATCTTCATAATTAATATTAAAACTTTTACAAACTTGTTTTACTTGATTTATAAGTTTTTCTGAATTTATATTATCAAGTATTTGATATAAAAAAGGTGTTATTTCTAAATACTCTATTTCATAAGTATCTGGATTTTGAAATATTATTAAAAAGTAATCAGCTTTTAAATCTTCTATCTTTTTTATATCAATCTCTGAAATCTTATGTATAGGATACTTGAAATTCAGTAGCTTGGAAGTTTTTGAAAAATTATATTTTTCATACCAATTAAACTCTCTATTTACAGATGGTATATCTTCATTAAAAATCTCTATTTCTAACCATTCATAAAGCATTAACTCATATAAAAAGGATTTTTCCTCAAAAATTCCTTTATTTTTTAAAAAAGAAATAAACTCCTTAGGAACTTCCCAAAGATAAGGAGACTTAAATTTATGATTTTTTAAGAAATCGGATATAAGCTTTTCCCATTTATCTTCTAAAATTTTTTTAGTTAAAGGAAAAGCTTTGGCACATGAATCTTCTATATTGTTATAAACTAAACTTTGGTAAATAGAAAGTCTATTTTCTGGAAGATTTAATAGATTTTCTCCATAAATAATAGATTTGTAAAACTTTTCTATAATCTCAAACGAATTTTTTTTCATTTTCAACAATATCTTTTACTTTTTTATACTCTTTTAACAGCTCTTTATAAGGAGGAATATTATTATCTCTTTCAAGTAATACAGGTTTATTTCCAATAGTTTCAAGAGTATATCTTAAAAGATCATAAACTTCATCTATAACATTTTGTCCATGGGTATCTATTATTAAATTTTCTTCTATTCTATCATGGCCTGCTATATGATAATACATAACCCATTCTGGATTAATCTTATCTATAAAATCATAAGGATTAAAACCATGATTAACAGAATTTACATAAACATTATTAATATCAAGAAGTAGCTTACAGTTTGCATTCTCAATTATATATTGGATAAACTCATACTCTTCCATCTCTTTTTCTAATATTAAATATATAGATGCATTTTCTATAGCTATCTGTCTATTTAAAAAATCTTGAACTATTTTTAGCTTTTCTATAATATTGTCTGCAACTTCTTTTGTAAAAGGAAGTGGCAAAAGATCATAAGTATTACTACCCTTAAAATATGAAAAGCTTAAATGCTCTGAGTAAAGCTTTATTTCATAATAATCTAAAAAATCTTTAAGTTCTTTTAAAAAAGAAAAATTTATAGGGTCAGGGCTTCCTATGGAAAGAGAAAGCCCATGACATATAAATGGAAAATCTTGCCTTATTTTTTCAAAAAGTTTTTTTAAATAACCACCTTTTTTTATCCAGTTTTCAGGAGCAACTTCAAACCAGTTTGGCTTTAAATTATAATCATAAATCTCTTCAATAAAAGCTGTTCTAAGGCCAAGACCTGCACCTTTAATTATTTCATTGCTCCACATTGGCCACAAGCCATTTCCTTAGCTTTTTCTTTAGTGCCTTTTTTCATCATTGCTCCACCATTTCCTTCTTTACTCTTTTCTTTTAGAAGTTTTTTACATTCTTTCATTTTAGAACCGTAACTTGCCTCTTTCATCATTTTCTTACACTCTTTCATTTTTTCCTTCATCTCTTTTCCACAAGTCATACCATCTGCAGATGCAAGCAAATATCTACTATCTGATACCTTACCTTGTTGGTAGCTTACAAGCTGATCTGCCATTGCAGTTGAAGCAATCATTCCTACTGCAGCTGAAATAGCTGTTATTTCTTTCTTCATAATAATACCTCCTACGATAATTAGTTTTTAAAATACTTATTTAATATTAAATAGTCAATAGAAAATTTACCTGCTCCAAAAAATAAAACTATTAATGAAGCAATTAAAAAAGTTAAAGGCTGTGCCATGTAAAAATCTTCAGGTTTTGAGAATATAGATAAAAGAGCATCTTTATGTCCTACTATAAATGCTCCAATCATATTAAAGGTTAAGATTAAAGCTGTAATTCGGGAGAATATTCCAAAAAACAATAAAATTCCACCTACTGTTTCAACAGTTGCTATAAAAATTACAAAATATTCTGGATATGGTAAGCCTAAATAATCAAAAAATTTAGTTGCTTGTGGATAATGGGTAAATTTCCAAAAACCAGCTCTAAAAAATAACCATCCCCAGTATAATCTAATAGCCAATAAGAAAAAATCACTACTTTTATTTAAAATTTCTTCATACTTTTTATATATTTCTTTAATCATAATTTTCTCCTACATAATGTCATAGTATAATATAATGAAAAATAAAAATAAAAACTGTAATCTGGATTACAAAATGGAAAAGATATGGTTTATAAAAAGGCTTGATATATTCAAAAATCTTCCTGAAAATATGATCAATGATTTAGAGGATAACTCCTTTTTAAAAGAAATGAAAAAAAATACTGTAATTACAACTCCTGAAAATAGAGATTATATATATGTGATAAAATATGGTAAAGTCGCAATATATATTGAAAATAATGGAAAAAGATTAATTACAGATATTCTAAAAGAAGGGGAAATCTTTGGTTGTTTGACAGATTTGGAAAAAGAGTATGCAGTAGCTTTAACAGATGTTGTTTTGTGTATGATTAACAAAAAATTTTTTGAAAATCTTATAACAAAAGATTTAACTTTAAATATAAAAATAAGAAAATATCTTGGTTTAAAAAGGTATCATATTGAGTTAAATTTTTCAGATATTATTTTTAAATCTGTAGAAGAAAGATTAATATCTATTTTATCAAGACTTTCCTCTAAATTTGGGGTTAAAGAAAAAGAAGAAGATTTTATTAAAATTAATATTCTTCTTACACATCAAGATATAGCAGATATGATAGGGTCAACAAGAGAAACTGTTTCAAAACTGATAAATAAATTAAAAAAAGAAAATCTAATCAAAACAAAGAAAAAGTTTATATACTTAAATCAGGATAGATTTCATTTAGAATAATCTGCTTATCTTCTAAAAATGGTGCATGATGAGAATTTATCTGAATTAATTTACTATTTTTTATTTTCTGATTTGAAAATATACTTGCCAGTGGATTTATAATTTTATCTTTTTTTCCATGAATTAAAGTAGTAGGAACATCTATTTTTTCAATTTCTGAAGTAATATCTAAATTTATATACTCATTTAAGAGATTATAACTTCCTTTCTCCTCAGGCAAAGGAATACTTTTAAAATAACAGTTAGTAGAAGATTTTCTAAAATTAAAAACTGTGTTTTTAAAATCCTTCTTTAATGAAATCATAAATGCCCTTACATTTTTTGGATTATGTCCAAGTTTTTCATCTTTAAATTTTGGAGAAAACCCAATTAATATAAGCTTTTTCACTTTCTCAGGATATTTTAGATAAAATAAAACAGAAATAGTTGCCCCTAAGGACCAACCTATTAAAGTAGAGGATTTTTTTATCTTTTCCTTTATATACTCTATATAGTTTTCTATAATATTTTTATCTTCAAAATCTTTAAAATCTCCATGAAAAGGCAAATTAAAAAAAAGAGAATTTTCTAAATTATAAAAATCTTTCCATATTGTTTTATCAAAACTCCAACCATGAATAAATATATTCATAAATCAACATCCTTTATTAAAACTGGTGTTTCTCTTAGATATTTTATTAACTTTTCTTTATTTGTATCATTTTTTACAAAATAAATCCTGCCACCTTTATCAAGTTGATACTCTTTTAAAGGAATAAATCTATAGTAATATTTTTTAGTAGATACATATCCTATTGTATAATCAGAATCATCTGATATACAAAATTCTGCAACAATATTAGGATAATTTAGATTTTTAGTTGTTAAAGCTAAAGCATCTACAGTTCTTTTTGTAAATCCATTTTTTTCAAGTTTTTCTGTTATTTTTTCCCTATCTACAAAATCAACTAAAACAGTTCTTATTCCTTTTTCATCAAGTCTATTGCCATTTAAATCAATAATCATAGCACCCTTTAAATTTTCTCCATTTTCCCCTGCACCTTTATATAAAAGCTCTATATAACTTTTTATCCAGTTTTCATCTTTTTTTAACTCTTTTGAAAGAATATCAATAGCTTTTTTTAAAGATTTTTTATAATTTTCATACTTAAATTGAACTATTTTTAAAGACTTTTCTATATAAATAGGTTCTTGCTTTAGCTTTTCAATCTTTATATTTGAAAAATCAAAATCTTTATTTTGTTGTCTTTCTAAAAGCTGCTTCACTACATTTGGTATATTTTCTTTAGAGACAATTCTTTCTGAACCTGAAATATGTTTATTTTCTTTTGAAGCTCTAACTTTAATGCTGTATAAATCCATAAATTCTATTATAATATGAAAAAAAATAATAATTAGAGGTAAAAATTGATACTAAATGATAAAACAATTAAAGAATATTTAAATACAGGAAGACTTTTAATTGAGCCTATTGAAGATTATCAGATTCAACCATCTTCTGTTGATTTAAGGCTTGGTTATGAGTTTTTAATTTATTCAGATAGTATAAAGATACTTGATGTTAAAGATAAAACCTATACAGATAAAATGGAAAATATAAAAGTTTCAAAAGAAAAAGGATTTATAATACAACCAAAACAGTTTGTATTAGCTACAACTTTAGAATATGTTAAACTTTCTGATGATATTACAGCTTTTGTAGAAGGTAGATCTTCTCTTGGAAGGCTTGGACTTTTTATTGAAAATGCTGGTTGGGTTGATGCAGGTTTTGAAGGAAATATAACCCTTGAGTTTTATAATGCAAACTCAAGACCAATAAGGATATATCCAGAGATGAGAATATGTCAGCTTGTTTTTGCTCAAATGAAACAACCAGCAGAAAAACCATATCAAGGCAAATATCAAGGACAAAAAGGAACTACAGTTTCAAGAATTTTCATGGATAAAGATGTTTAATCTATAGGTTTTAAATTTTCATATAAATAATATAAAGCTCTAGCACCAATTAGAATGACGCTATAAGATATATATAGCCAAGCTAAAAATGCAAAAATGCCAGATAAAGAACCATAAACTGGGTTTGTTTTTGATGCAAACACAATGTAATAATTAAATGCTAATTTAAACAAAACCATAAAAATAGATATAAAAAAGGTTATATTAAAAATATATTTTTTATTTTTTTCTTCTACAGGTGGAAAATAGTAATAAACCCCGAAAAGAAGTATAAAAAAAGCAACAAAATTTGTAATTTTAGATATATCTGCAAAAAAGAGGATAAGTTTTTTTATCTCAAATTTTTCTAAAATTGCTGAGAAATTTTCCAAAATTTTAGAGTGAAGTAAAATCTCAAATAAAGAAGAAGATAAAAAAATAGCAATATAAATTAGTATTAATAAAGCAGTAAAAATAGGAACACCTACAAGATAAATAAAAGCAGTTCTTTTAAATCCTACTTCTTTTTCAAAAACTTTAACAATTGAGTTATGAAGAGATGTAAATATATTGTTTGCAAAATAAAAAGCAACTAAAAATCCAAAAATTCCAAAAATTGTTCTTTGATTTGAAAGATAAGTTATAAAATCTAAAAATTGAGAAGTTATCGTGGGGAAAAATTTAATAATTGTTGTAACTAGAAAATCAGGATTTAAAGTAAAAAAAGAAATAATAACAGTTAGTACAATAAATAAAGGCACTATAGACATTAATGTATAAAAGGATACAGCTGCTGCATAAAAACCATATCCTTTAAAAAAATAATCTAAAATTGCTTTAAAAAGAGCCTCTAAAAAGAGACTCTTAGAAAAAATATTAAGTTTCAGATTTTACAGCTTCCTCTATTTGTTGAATTTTTTCTTCAACTTCTGCAAGAGCTTTCTCCTTTTCTTCTGGAGATAGTTCCTCACCTTTGCTTACAAGATTTTTAATCTTATCTACTGCTTCAGTTAATGCTGTTTTTGCTTTTTCTGTAAAATCTGTTTCTTTAATAGTATTTTCAATCTCTGAAAGCTTGTTTAAAATCTCTTCTTTTTTATTAAGTGCAACATAAGCTCCAACAGCTCCAATAAGTGAACCAATAGCTACTAAAAGTGCTTCTTTCTTCATAAAATATCCCTCCTTTTTTTATCGTTATATCTAAATATATAACTTATTTAACATTAAAGCAAGCTTTATTTAGTTTATTTCAAAGTAGTATTAATTAAGTCTTTACAATTATTGCCATAAACTATATATTTAAAATTAAAAAATGGAGGGATTTAACATGAAAATATTAAGTAATGCTTTTGAAAATGGTGAATTTATTCCTGAAAAATATACATGTGATGGTATTGACATTTCCCCAGCTCTTAAATTTATAGATATCCCTGAAAATACAAAAAGTTTAGCTTTGATTGTGGAGGATCCTGATGCACCGATAGGAGTTTTTACCCATTGGGTAGTTTATGATATTCCACCAAATATAACTGGTTTTCCTGAAGGTATGCCAAAAGAACCATTATTAGAATATGGCATAAAACAAGGAATAAATGATTTTGATAAAATTGGCTATAATGGACCTTGTCCACCACCTGGAAAACCTCATAGATATTTCTTTATTTTAGTTGCTCTAAATATTCAAAATGTAGGACTTGCACCTGGAGCCACTAAAAATGAACTTATTAAAGCTATAAATGGTCATATTATAGATAAAGCAGAGCTTATAGGATTATATAGAAGGTAAGATGGGGAGTAAAATTCTTCCAGCAAATATAAAATCTCTTGGCATTTATTTAAAGAGTAGATAATTTATTCTCATAAATATTGTATCCATCTTTAGGATTTAATGGTTTTGTAAAAATATAATTACCTTAAGTTATTGACATTAATTATTTATTTTCCTATCTTTTTATCTGTTTTAAATTTTAAACTGGAGTTTTAATGGATAAAATAAAAATAATAGGAGCAAGACAACATAATTTAAAAAATATAAATCTTGAACTTCCAAAAAATAAATTAATTGTTATTACTGGCCCTTCCGGTTCAGGAAAATCTTCTCTTGCTTTTGATACTATCTATGCAGAAGGGCAAAGAAGATATGTAGAAAGTCTTTCTGCATATGCAAGGCAGTTTTTAGGACTAATGGAAAAGCCAGATGTAGATAATATAGAAGGCCTATCTCCTGCTATAGCAATAGATCAAAAAACAACCTCTAAAAATCCCCGTTCTACTGTTGGAACAATTACAGAAATTTATGATTATTTAAGACTTTTATTTGCGAGAGTTGGAAAACCTTATTGTCCTGAATGTAATGCTCCTATTACTTCCCAGTCTCCAGAAGAGATTGTAGAGCAGATTTTAAAATTTAAAGAAGGTAGTAAAATTCAAATTCTTGCTCCTATTATTAGAGGAAAAAAAGGAAAACACAAAGAAATATTAGAAAAAATAATAAAGATGGGTTATCCAAGGGTAAGGATTGATGGAAAGATTTATTTAGTTGAAGAGGTGCCTGAACTTGAAAAAAATAAAAAACATACTATAGAGGTAGTTGTTGACAGAATAATAATTAAAGAAGGAATAAGATCAAGATTAGTTGACAGTGTAGAACAAGCTTTAAAGCTTGGAGAAGGAATTGTAATAATAAATAAACTTGAAAATAATGAAGATTTAATATTTAGTGAAAAATTTGCATGTCCAGAGCATGGCTTTTCAATAGCAGAAATATCTCCAAGGCTTTTTTCTTTTAATAGTCCTTATGGTGCTTGTCCTGAATGTAAAGGATTAGGAGTTATTCATAAAATAGATATTGATTTACTTGTTGATAAAAATAGATCAGTAATTGAAAGTTTTAGAATAACTGATAGCTTTTATTTTAAATATATTAAAGGAATGATTTATGATTTTATTTATTATCATGGAATAGATAAATTCACAAAATTTAATGATTTACCTACGCATCTTCAAGATGAACTTTTATTTGATATAGTTTCTCATTTAGAAAGAAAATATTTAGAAACAGAAAATGAAAAGCAAAGACAAGAACTTGAAAAATATATTAAAGAAGTAGTCTGTCCTGTATGTAAAGGTTCAAGGCTAAAAAAAGAAGCTTTATATATTCTTATAAATGGTAAAAATATATGGCAAATTACTCAGATGGATATTAAAAAGGCTTATTCTTTTTTTGAAGAGTTTGAAAAAAGCCCAATGTCAGAAAAAGATAGAGTTATATCCTCAAAAATAATAAAAGAGATAAAAGAAAGACTTAAATTTTTACTTGATGTTGGACTTGATTACTTAACATTAGATAGAAAAGCTACAACTCTTTCAGGTGGAGAAAGTCAAAGAATAAGACTTGCAACACAAATAGGTTCTAAATTAAGTGGAGTTTTATATGTATTAGATGAGCCATCTATAGGACTTCATCCAAGAGATACTGCAAAACTTATAAAAACTTTAAAACATCTTAGAGACTTAGATAATACAGTAATAGTAGTAGAACATGATCCAGAAACTATAGAAGAAGCAGATTTTATAGTAGATATAGGGCCGGGTAGTGGAATAAATGGAGGACAGATAACAGCAATAGGAACTCCTTCTGAAATAGCAGAAAATCCAAACTCTTTAACTGGAAAGTATTTAAGTGGAAAATTAAAAATTCCTTTTCCGAAAAAAAGAAGGAAACCAGATTTTTCTAAAAAGTTAGTAATAAAAGGAGCAAAAGAACATAATTTAAAAAATATAGATGTGGAAATACCTCTTGGATTATTTGTAGCAATTACAGGAGTTTCAGGAAGTGGTAAATCAACTTTAATATATGATATTTTATGGAATGCATCCAAAAAACATTTTGGATATAAAACAGATTATATTGGAAAACACGATAAGATAGATGGTTGGGGAAATATAGACAAAGTAATAAATGTTGATCAATCTCCTATAGGAAAAACGCCAAGATCCAATCCAGCTACATATACAAAGGTTTTTGATCTTATTAGAAATTTATTTGCATCAACACCAGAAGCAAAGCTTAGAGGATATAAACCAGGAAGATTTTCCTTTAATGTAAAAGGTGGTAGATGTGAAGCTTGTAAAGGAGAGGGAGTAATAAAAATAGAGATGCATTTTTTACCAGATGTTTATGTTGTATGTGATGTATGTCAAGGAAAAAGATATAACAAGGAAACTTTATCTATTGAGTATAAAGGCAAAAACATAGCAGATGTTTTAGACATGACTGTAGCAGAGGCATTAGAATTTTTCAAAAATATTCCATCTATAAAAAGTAAGCTAAAACTTTTATATGATGTTGGACTTGATTATATAAAATTAGGACAACCTGCTACTACCTTGTCAGGTGGAGAAGCTCAAAGAATAAAACTATCAAGGGAACTTTCAAAAAGAGATACAGGAAGAACTTTATATCTTCTTGATGAGCCAACTACAGGCCTTCATTCTAATGATGTAAAAAAACTTATAGATGTTTTAAATAAATTAGTAGATAAAGGAAATACAGTTGTTGTAATTGAGCATAACCTTGATGTAATTAAAAATGCAGACTGGATTATAGATTTAGGTCCAGAAGGAGGAGATAAAGGTGGCCAGATTGTAGCCACTGGAACCCCAGAAGATATAGTTAAAAATGAAAAATCTTGGACAGGTAAATTTTTGAAAAAATATCTTCAGTCTTCATAAGGAATTTCTTCTTCCATTCCCCATTCTTCAAGCTTTTCTGTCTTTATTCTTTCTTGCCAACATTCTTTACAAAAAACAAGACCTTCTATATTGGGATCTTCATAAAGCTCTTTTTTAGAGCCACATTTGAAGCATTCTTCATTCTTATCTTCTACTTTTTTAAGATTTTTATAATCCATACTTGTATCCTCAATTTTATTTTATAATTTAAATTTAAGCTAAAAATTTTCAAAATAAATAGGAGGAAAAATAATGGCTCAAATAATATTAGCAGAAAGTGCAGGTTTTTGCTTTGGAGTAAAAATAGCTGTTGATGCAGCAAAAAAAGCAGGAGAAGAACTTGGAGGAGCTTATACAGATGGCCCTATTATTCATAATAAACAGGTTGTTCAGTTCTTAGAAAGTTTAAATGTTAGAGAATTAGAAGAAGGCCAACAGTTAAAAGAAGGAGATACAGTATTAATAAGATCCCATGGAGTACCACCAAAAGAAGAAAGAAGATTAAAAGAGGCAGGAGTAAATGTAATAGATGCCACTTGCCCTTTTGTTAAAAAAGTACATGAAAAAGTAAGACAGCTTGTAGAAGAAGGATATTTTGTAGTAATAATAGGAGAGCATAAACATCCAGAAGTGATTGGTATTTTAGGGCATTTGGAAGAGTCAGGAGGCAAAGGAATAGTAGTATCTAATATGGAAGAGCTTATAAAAAACTTACCAAATAAAAAAAGAATAGGAATTGTATCTCAAACTACACAAAGTGAAGACTTCTTTAGAGAAGCAGTTGGATATATAGCAGAAAATACAGAAGAAGTAAAAATATTTAATACAATATGTGATGCAACATCTGTTAGACAAGAAGAGGTAAAAAAAATAGCTCCAAATGTCGATATTATGATAATAATAGGGGGAAAACATAGTGGAAATACAAATAGATTAGCTCAAATATCCAGAGCTTTAAATCCAAATACTTACCATATAGAAAAAGCAGATGAATTACAGCCTAAATGGTTTGAAGGTAAAGAAAGAGTAGGAATAAGTGCTGGTGCATCTACACCAGATTGGATAATAAATGAAGTTGTAGAAAGAATTAAGGAAATAACAAAATAATGGATGAAAGAGTAAATATTTTAGTAGAGGCTTTTAAAAGGACTACAGAAAAAGGTGTTTCTATAGAAGGAATACTAATTGTAATATTCCTATTTTCAGCAATTGCAGGGATTATTTTATTTTCTTACAATTTTAAAAATATATTAGAAAAAAGAAGATTAAAAAAATTATTTATAGATACAGCAAGAGAAATAGGACTTACAACTGAAGAGGTAGAAATTTTATGGAATACAGCTCACAAAATAAATAGAGATCCTTATCTTGCATTAGAAGTTAAACAAACTTTTGAAAAGATAATAGATACATATATCAAGGAAAATCCTAATTTTGATCAAGAAAAAATAAGACATATGAGAAAAGTTTTAGGATTTGATATTGTTCCTCCATTTATGCCTTTAACTACTACAAAAGATATTGATTTATTTCAGTCAGGAAATCTTATTTTAGAAGATAGAAGGGTAGATGTTGCATTAGTTGATAAAGATGAACTTTATATGTACTGGGCAGTATTAGATCCAGTTCCTGTTAGAATTGAAAAAGGAGAAAAAGTATTAATTTCCTTTATAAGAAATAACGATGCTATTTATAGATTTGAATCTATCATAGAAGATATATACAAAGAAAATGATAGAACTATACTAAAATTGCCACATACTTTCCATTTGGAAAGAATCCAAAGGAGAAAAGACATTAGAATTCCAGTAACTATTCCAATTAAAATTTATATTAAAGATTTAAGCTTTTCTTTTAAAACAGAAGATCTTAGTATAAGTGGATTAAAATTTTGTATTCCTAAAACCGAAGATAATAATATAAAAATATTCAATCTCGGAGCTGAGTTGAATTTAGAAATATATATAGAAAATAAAATCATAGAAACAGAAGGGAAAATAAAAAATATCTATGACAGAGAAGATAGAATTTGCTTTGGAATTCAATTTATAAATCTTAAAAAAGAGTATTCTAAAATTCTTGAAGATTTTATAAAAGTAAAGCAGATGGAATTTTTAAAACAATATAAAAAAACAAAGGGATAATCAATGGATATAGCTACACTAATTGGTATTATAGCTGCATTTTTATTGATAATTGTTTCAATAGTAATGGGCGGAAGCCCAATGGCCTTTGTAAATATACCTTCTATCCTTATTGTTATAGGAGGAGGTCTTTCTGCATCTTTAGCGTCTTATCCTCTACCGGAATTTATAAAAGGTTTAAAAGCAATAGTAAAAGCATTTAAGCCTACAGTTCCTAATATACAAGAGCATATAGATTTTTTAGTAAATATACTTACAAAAGTTAGAAAAGATGGAATATTATCCTTAGAAGCAGAGATTGATTCATTTTATGAACGAGATCCATTTTTTGGAGATTTAATGAGAATGCTTGTTGATGGTATAGAAATAGAACAGATAAAGGAAAATGCAGAAGCTGCTCTTACAAAATATGAGCAAGATTTGTCTACAGAAATAGCTATATGGGATGCTTTAGGAGAGTTATTCCCAGCTTTTGGTATGATTGGTACTTTAATAGGACTTATTCAGATGCTCCAAAACTTAAATGATCCTTCTGCTCTTGGTCCAGGTATGGCTGTTGCTATGATTACAACTTTATATGGTGCCGTTTTAGCCAATGCATTTGCTATACCAATTACAAAAAAATTGAAATATTACAAAGATGTAGAAATGATAGTTAAAGAAAGTTATATACTTACTGTTAATGCTATAGATAAAGGAACTAACCCTAACTTGTTTAGAGGAACATTAAATACCTTATTTGGTATAAAAGGCGGTGAATAATATTTGCCTCGAAAAGAAAAAAAGCAGGAATGTAAAACAATTCCTGCATGGCTTATAAGTTTTGGGGACTTAATGTCTCTTGTTCTTACATTCTTTATATTACTTTTTTCTATGGGTACTATTTCTTTACAAAAGTTCCATATGTTAATAAAAGGTTTTACTGAATACTTAGGTGGAAGAAAGGTTCAATTTGAAGAAAAGTTATTAAAGGAAAGCAATATACCTGTAGAATTTAAAAATATGTATCCAAAAATAAAAAATAAAAGAAAAAAATTAAAAAATAAATTAAGAGCCTTAAAAGAATCATTAAAGAAAGCTGGAATAAATTCAGAAGTTGAAGAGCATGGTTCTATTATAAGATTTAGAGTAAATACTGATAAAATGTTTCCAGTTGGAAGTGAAATTCCTTATAAATCTGCAATACCTTATATAATGACAATATGTAAAAATCTGCAAGAACTTGGCCTTCCATTAACAATAGAAGGCCATACAGATAATCAAGGAAGTTATAAATTAAATTTAGATCTTTCTTTAAAAAGAGCTTTATATATTATGAAATTGTTCATAAACTGTGGATATGATCCTGATTTATTAAATGTTAGAGGATATGGACCTTCAAGACCTATAGCCCCTAATAATACACCAGAAGGAAGAATGAAAAATAGAAGGGTTGAATTTGTAATACAAGTTAAAGATTTTTAGAGGAGAAAATGGCAAGAAAGAAAAAAGAAGAATGTCCTGCAGCTCCTGGATGGCTTATAAGTTTTAGTGATTTAATGTCTTTACTTCTAACTTTTTTTATTTTGTTATATGCAATGTCTGTATTAGATGTCAAAAAACTTATGAAATTTTTGTGGTATTTCCAAGGTGAAAAAATAAAAGAATATTCAATTACAGTAGCAGTAGTTCCTCCAATTAGTCTTTTACAAGAAGATGTTGCAAAGAAAGTAAAGCAAAGATTAAAAAGAGTTCTTCCAATTTATGCATATCAAATTGATAGTATTGAAAATTATGTATTAATTAGACTTTTTAATGATATAGCATTTAAACAAGATAGTTATATATTAACACCAGATGCACAAAAAGCAATTCCAGAAATTGCAAAAGCAATAAAAAAATATCAAAATTACTTTGATAATATAAAAATAATAGGACATGCTTTTATAAAAAATAAGTCAAAACTACCACCTGGAATAAAAGATAGCTGGGATTTATCAATTAAAAGAGCAGAAGTTATAGCTAATATTCTGATAAAAAATGGAATTGATAGAAAAAAAATAATACTTGAAGCTTATGGAGATACAAGACCTATTTATAAATGGAAAAATCCTATCCTTCAAAGAATGAATGATAGAGTAGAAATATTCTTAGAAGTTAAGCAAGAAAGACCAGATATATTAAAAGAGAAAAAATAATTCAAAAACTCTTGAAGAAAAAATCAAACAATGTTATATTTTTTACTTCCTAAATAAATGGAGGAAATATTCTTGAAAAGGGATTTTGTTAATTTTGAAGACTTAAGCAGGGACGAAGTTTTAGAAATTTTAGATTATGCATTTTATATTAAAAAAAATCCTTTTGCTAATAATATTTTAAAAAATAAATCTATTGGATTAATTTTTATGAAACAATCTACAAGAACAAGACTTTCTTTTGAAGTTGGAGTTAAGCATCTTGGCGGACAACCTATTTATATTCTTGGTTCTTCTACTCAGTTAAGTAGAGGTGAAGATATAAAAGATACTGCAAGAGTAATGTCAAGATACTTAGATGGCATTGTAATAAGAACATATAGCCATCAAGAAGTAGAAGATTTAGCAAGGTATGGAAATGTCCCCGTAATAAATGCTCTTACAGATTATCAACATCCATGTCAGGTTTTGGCAGATTTACAAACAATAAAAGAAAGATTTGGTAAGTTAGAAGGTTTAAAACTAACATATATTGGTGATGGAAATAATATGGCAAATACTTTATTGATAGCTTGTTCAATGATGGGAATAAATATATCAGTTGCTACACCTCCAATGTATGAACCAAATGGAAAAGCTATCAAGACTGCTTTAGATTTTGCAAAAGAAACAGGAGTTAATATTGAAATAACAAATAATCCAGAAGAAGCAGTAAAAGAATCTGATATTTTATACACTGATGTTTGGGTAAGTATGGGACAAGAAAATGAATCAAATAAAAAAAATGTTTTTGAAGGTTTTACCATAAATAAAAATCTTTTATCTAAAGCAAATAAAAATGCTATTGTAATGCATTGTCTTCCAGCACATAAAGGTGAAGAAATAACAGAAGAAGTTTTTGAGATGTTTGCTGATATTATATTTGATCAAGCAGAAAATAGACTACATGCTCAAAAATCTTTATTAAACTTTTTATATAAAGGAGGTAGTAATTAATGAAAAAAAGAAAAAAAGTTGTTTATAGAAGGCATGATAGAAATGAGATGCCTCTTTTAGATCCTGAAATAAGAAAAAAATATTTAAATAAAGAGTATGCTCTAGGATATGGACATACAGTAGCCCTTGATGAAGCAGATAGATGTATTTTATGTAAAAAAGCTCCATGTACTCCATCATGTCCTGTAAACTCAGAAATGGAAAAATGGATTGAAGAAATACAAAAACAAAACGTATTTGAAGCTTATAAAATCCTTAGAAGAAACAATCCATTTAGCTCTGTATGTGGTAGAGTATGTCCACAAGAAAGACTTTGTGAAAGTACTTGTGTTTTAACATTTAAAGATAATGGCCTTTCTGTAGGAATAGGAGGACTTGAGAGATTTGTAGGTGATAGTATAAGAATGTCTGGAATAGATTGGATAGATGAAAAAGAACCACCTACAGGTAAATCAGTTGGAATTATAGGAGCTGGTCCTGCTGGATTATCAGCTGCTTATTTCTTAGCAAGAAAAGGACATGATGTTACTGTATATGAAGCTTTACCATTTGCTGGTGGAGTTATGAGATATGGTATTCCTGAAGCAAGGCTTGATAGAAGAGCTTTAGATTTTGAAATAGAACTTATTAAAAAACTTGGAGTAAAAATAAAAACAGGAGTAAAAGTAGGTGTTGATATTCCTTTTGAAGATATAAGAAATGCTCATGATGCAGTATTTATAGCTGCTGGTTCAGGAAGAGGAAAGAAAATGGGTATTCCCGGTGAAGATTTGAAAGGTGTTTACACTGCAATAGGCTATTTAATGAAAGTAAATACAGATTATATAGATCCTATGCTTGCTCCTGAAGAAGATATAGAACTTCCAAGAAATAAAAGAGTAGCTGTAATAGGTGGTGGATTTACAGCAGTTGATTGTTTAATTACTTCAGTTAGACTTGGAAATGAAACTCATCTTATATATAGAAGAACAAGAGAAACATCTTCAGCAAGAGATGAAGAATGGGATCATGTGGCAGAAGAAGGTGTAATTTTACATTGGTTAACTCAACCTATAGAAGTAATAGGAAATGAAAAAGGAGAAGTAGTAGGTTTAAAATGTGTAAAAATGGAGCTTGTTCCTGATGAAAAAGGAGGAAGACCAAGACCTAAACCAGTAGAAGGATCAGAGCATATTATTGAATGTGATGTTGTTATTATGGCAGTAGGGCAAGGAGATAATCCAACTGCATATAAAGATGTACCAAACTTAAAAATAGATAAATGGAATAATTTATCAACTGTAGATTCTAAATTTAGAACAAATGTAGAAGGAATTTTTGCAGGTGGAGATGTAGTTAATGGTGGTGATACTGTAGTTACAGCAATAGCTCATGGAAAAAAAGCAGCTCAATCTATACATGAGTATTTAACTACTGGTGTTTGGGCATATGGGGAAGAAGAGGAAGAAGTTAAAGCTTAAATCATCTTAGGGGATTTCTTTCCCCTTTTTATTTTTCTGAATATATATCATATTGCTTTTCTAAAATCTCGTACAAAATTATTATTTATATAATGAAATTTGAGGAGGGAATATATGTATAATCTGAAAACTGTACTGCTACTTGGAATATTAACAGGTTTATTTCTTGTAGTAGGTAAAATTCTTGGTGGCCAGACAGGTATGATTATCGCTTTCATTCTTGCAATGGGTATGAACTTTTTTGCTTATTGGTTCTCTGATAAAATGGTACTTTCAATGTATGGAGCTCAAGAGGTTCCTTATGAAGAAGCACCTTGGCTTCATGATATGGTAGAGGAACTTGCAAGAAATGCAGGTATTCCTAAACCAAAAATTTATATTGTTAATTTAGATGTTCCTAATGCTTTTGCTACAGGAAGAGATCCAAACCATGCAGCAGTTGCAGTTACAACTGCTATATTAGATATATTAACTGAAGATGAGCTTAGGGGAGTTTTAGCTCATGAACTTGGACATATAAAAAATAGAGATATATTGATTTCTACAATTGCCGCAACAATTGGTGGTGCTATATCTATGATTGCTGAAATGGCATTTTGGTCTAATCTATTTGGTAGCCATGATGAAGAAGAAGGAAATGGAATAGGTGATATTATAGGTACGTTTTTATTATTTATTCTTGCACCTATTGCAGCAATGATTATACAAATGGCAATATCAAGATCTAGAGAATTTGCTGCAGATAAGGCTGGTGCAGAAATTTCAAGATGTCCTTTATGTCTTGCTAATGCTTTACAGAAATTGGAAGAATATGCAAAACAGTTAACACCTATAGCAGAAAGGGAAGTTAATCCTGGAACAGCTCATATGATGATTGTAAATCCTTTTAAAGGAGATTTCATAGCAAAATTATTTTCTACTCATCCACCAACAGAAGAAAGAATTAGAAGACTTATAGAGTTAGCACAAAAAATGGGACAGGCTTAATTCCTGTCCTTTTCCATATCTTCTTTTATAATTTCTCTATTTTTCCTTTCTACCCAAGGTTGTTTTTTTAAAACATATCTTAAAGTTAAGATATATCCAATAAAGGCAATAACATGGAAAGCAACTATTGGTGGAGATAAAAGCCCCTCATCAAGTATTAAACTAAGAATTTCTGAAACTACAGCAGCAAAGAAAATAAATAAAAAAGAAATGCCAAAAATTACAGTAACTCTACGATTTAATAAATAATCTTTTGTTTCATCCATTTTTACAACCACCCTTTCTTTTTAAATATAAATAAAGGTATTATAGCTGACAATACCATTAATAATAATGAAAATGGATATCCAATTTTCCATTGTAGTTCAGGCATATATTTAAAGTTCATACCATAAATAGCGGCAATTAAAGTTGGAGGAAGAAAGATAACAGACATTAAAGTAAAAATTTTCATTACTTTATTCTGTTTAATATTAATAAGTCCTAAAAATGTATTTTGTAAATAATCTAATCTTTCAAAATTAAAGTTTGTATAATCAATTAATGAGTTTATATCTTTTATCATTATTCTTAGTTCTTCTCTTAAATCTTGAGGTATTTTATGACTTTTTAATAATGAAGAAACTAATCTTTGTTTATCAGTTAAACTTTCTCTTATTGTCATATTATAATCTTCATAGTAAGAGATAGTCTCAAGAAGTTTTTCAGTAATATCTATCCCAGTAAACACAATTTTACTTAATTTATTTATTTCTCTTGTAATAAACTCTAAAGTATCTGCATCTGTATCTATTCTAATCTCTAAAATTGTTATGAGAATATAAAATCCATTTTCATAAAAACGGGGATTAGAAAGAACTTTTTTAGCGGTTTCAGAAAAAGTAGTTAATTCTCTATATCTAATTGTAATAAGAATATTTTTTGTTAAGAAAAAAGATACTGTCTCATTTATAAAGTTTTCTTTTTCTTTTATTAAAAAATATGCATTAATATTTATATTTTCTTCATCTTCCCAATACCTTGAACTTACTTCTATTTCTTCCATTTCTTGTTTTGTTGGAAGTTCTATATTAAAAGTATTTTCAACCCATTCTTTTTCTTCTTCAATAGGAGATAATAAATCTATCCATAAAATTTTGTCTGTTTCTATATCTTCTGTAATTTCATTTAATATTCTTATTTGTAAGTTATCTTTAATGAAGATTCTAATCATAATCATAATTATAACAAACTATAAGCTTAACTGATTTAATTAAGTTATAATAAATGGAAAAATTTCTTATTTGTAAGTTATCTTTAATGAAGATTCTAATCATAATCATAATTATAACAAACTATAAGCTTAACTGATTTAATTAAGTTATAATAAATGGAAAAATTTTAATTAGAGAGGAAATAAATGAGAATAATTCTTGTATTAACTTTATTTATTTTCAATTTATCTTTTGCTACAGTTATTTTCAATTCTGAAAAAAAAGAATATAAGGAAAATGAAAATATATGTTTTTACTTAAAAAATAATTCTAATAATATTATATTTTTACCATCTTCAGCACCTTGGGCAGTTTTTGAAGATGAAAAATTTGAAAAAATAATATATTCACCAATTAGTAGTCAAGTAATAGTAAAGTTAAATCCTAATCAAGAAAAAAAATGGTGTTGGAAACAAGAAAATTTTAAAAATAAAAAAGTTTCAGCTGGTGAATATACTATAAGAATTACTTATTTTGAAAATGGCAAAAGAAAGTTTGCAACTTTTAAAGTTAAAATAGTTTCTGACTATTCTGATGCAAAGTAGTTTTTTCAAAAATACTTTTGTATTTTCTATTGCTACATTTATAAGTAGAATTTTAGGATATGTTAGAGATGCAACTATTGCTTATGTTTTTGGGGCATCTTATTTAACAGATGCATTTTTTGTTGCTTGGAGACTTCCAAATACTTTAAGACAACTTGTAGCAGAAGGAAGTTTTAATGCTGCATTTATTCCAATTTATACAAATTTAATAAAAAAAAATCCCGATAAAGCAAAAGCTTATTTATCTTCCTTATTTTCTTATTATGTTTTGATATTATCTATAATCACATTTTTTGCAGTTATATTTTCAAAGATTTTGATTTTAATTTTAGCACCAGGATTTTCAAAAAGTCCTGAAATTTTAAATTTAGCCTCAAATTTAGTAAAAATTGTTTTTCCTTATCTTATTTTAGTTGGAATAGTTTCTTTTTTTATGGCAGTTTTAAATACAAAAGATAAATTTTTTATTCCTGCAGTTTCACCTGCTTTTTTAAATCTTTCTTTTATATTTTTTGCTTTATTTTTATCTTCTTATTTTGGAATTTATTCAATTGCTTTTGGAGCGTTATTTGGTGGATTTTTACAAATTTTACTTACATACACTCTTTTTAAAAAAGAAGGTTTTTATCTAAAACCAAACTTTCAAAAAGTCGTAGAACTAAAAACTACTTTAAAAAGGATTTTGCCAGCTTTTGCTTCTTTTGGTGTAAGTCAGTTTGGCTTTGTAATAGATACAATCCTTGCATCTTTAATAATGGCAGGAGCTATTTCTTATTTATATTATGGAAATAGAATATTTCAACTTCCTATTGGTATTTTTGCAATTGGCCTTGGAAATGCTCTTTTAGTTTCTTTGTCAAGACATTATGCAGAAAATAATTTGAAAGCTTTTAGTAAAGATTTAAATGAAGGTTTGAAACTTTCTTTAATAATTTCTATTCCTGCAAGCTTTGGAATGATAGTTCTTGGTAAAGAGATAATCCAGCTTTTGTTTGCTCATGGAAAGTTTAGTGAAAAAGATACAATTTATACATTTTATGCCCTTACTGGATACTCTATAGGCCTTATTTTTTATACTATGACAAGACCTTTAAAAAGTGCCTTTTTTGCTATAGAAGATGTGAAAACCCCTTTATATTCTACAATAGCTGGTATTTTAGGAGGAATACTTTTTGCAATTATATTTGTTTTTATTTTTAATCTTGGTGTTTTTGGACTTTCTTTTGCATCTTCTATATCCGGTTTAATAAGTCTTATTTATCTTTTTTATTTCTATCCTTATGAAATTTTAAAAAAAGATATATTTAAAACCTTTTTAAAAGCTTTATTTTCTGCTTTTTTAATGTCTTTTGTAATACTTTTACTAAAACCTTTTATCTCAAATTTAGCAATACTTGTATTTGGAATGATTTTTATATCAATAATCATTTATTTTTCTACTCTTTATGTGTTAAAAGAAAAATTAGTTTTAAAAATATTTGAAAAAGTAAGGAGAAAATTATGAGATATAAAGATTTTTTAGATTTAAAACTTTCAGAAATAGGAGTAGGTACATATCTTGGAAATATTGATGAAGAAACAGATAAAAATTATTTTGAGACTATAAAACTTGCAATAGAAAAAGGAATAAATGTCATTGATACTGCAATAAATTATAGAAATATGAGAAGTGAGATTGTAATCGGCAAAGTAATTAAGGAAATAGATAGAAAAAAGGTAATAATATCAACAAAAGGTGGATATATAGCAGTTCCACCAGATATAAAAGATGCTTCATCTTGGTTTAAAAAAGAACTTGTAGAAAAAGGAATAATACAACCTCAAGATATAACTCAAACTGGAAATATAATTACGGCAAAATATATAGATTGGGCTTTTAATAAAAGTTTAGAAAATCTTAATACCAATTATATAGATGTTTACTTTTTACATAATCCAGAAGACCAGCTTTTAAATTTTGATAGAGAAACTTTTTATAAAAAATTAAGAAATGTTTTTAGACTTTTAGAAGGAAAAGTAAACGAAGGAAAATTAAGATATTATGGACTTGCAACATGGAATGGTTTTAGAGTTTTACAAACAGAAAAGCAGTATTTAAACTTAAAAGATATTTATGATATTGCTACAGATACTGGAGGAGAAAATCACCATTTTAGGTTTATACAACTGCCATATAATATGGCAATGCCTGAGGCTTATACTTTAAAAAATCAAAATATAGATGGAAAAAACTTATCAACTTTAGAAGCTTGTGAAAAACTTAATATTTATACATATATAAGTGCAAGTTTAATGCAAACTAGAATTTTAGGAAGAATTCCTGAAAATATACTTAAAAAATTAGGTGTTGAAAAACAAGTTCATGCAGCAATCCAGTTTGTAAGAAGTACAAAAGGAGTTGGGACAGCTTTGATAGGAATGAGTAAAAAAGAACATCTTCTTGAAAATTTAGAGATTGAAAATATAAATCCTTTAAAACCAGAAGAGATTGATAATCTTTTTAAAGAGCCTGCATAAAGCAGGCTTTATGTTATTGATTATATGATGGAAGTATAGGAACAGTCTTAATATCTTCAGATAATTTTCCTGTAAGGGATTTTAAAATTGCATAAATATCATCTATATCTTCTTTAGATAAATCTTTGCCAAGTTGAACCTTTGCCATTATTTTTATAGCATCTTTTAAAGACTATACACTACCATCATGGAAATAAGGAGCAGTCATCGCAACATTTCTTAAAGGTGGTACTTTAAATACATATTTATCTGCAGGATTTTTAGTTACATTATTTTAGTTACATTATATCTACCTTCATCTATTTTTTTACTTTTTGTATATTTCCAATAAGGTTCAACTATACCAAATTTTTGGTACATTGTTCCACCAAGTAATGCTCCTTGATGGCAAGATGCACAACCTATTTCTATAAATTTTTTAAGTCCTTTCTTTTCTTTTTTTGTTAAAGCATTTACATGACCTTTTAAAAATTCATCAAATCTAGAAGGAGTTGATAAAGTTCTTTCCCAAGCTCCAATTGCTTTAGCAAAATTATCAACAGTTATAGGATTTTTATCCCTAGGGAATGCTTTTTTAAATAAGATTTTATAGCCTTTTATACTTTTTAGTTTATCTTCCACCCATTTATAAGAAGGTGCTCCAAAAGAACCTTTACCAAGTAATGCTCTTTTAGCTTGATCTTCTACATTTTCTCTATCTCCTCTCCAATGCTCTGAAACCTGACCTGCTGCATTTAAAACAGTAGGGGCATTTCTTGGATTTATTTTCCCATTATTCCCTTGAGCTTTTGGAAGACCATCTGCACCATACAAACTAATTGGATGGCATTTTGCACAACTTGTAGCACCATCGATAGATACTCTTGGCTCATAAAATAAAATTTTACCTAATTTAACTTTTTCTTTTGTAATTGGATTCTTATCAGAAGGAAATAAATCAGGTAAAGGTTGAAAATACTTTTTAGCTTCATTTAATAATGAAACATCAGATGCAAATGAGAAGCTTGTAAAAATCAGAGAAGAAAGTAATAATTTTTTCATAGCTACCCTCTAGTATATGTATTATTATAATTTTATATTGATAAAAATAAATCATTTTTAATGAAAATAAAAGGTTACATTGCTTATATTTTAAAATCATCAGTTTTTGAATATTATAAATTTACTCTCCGAAAACAAATAAAGAAAACAAGAAACCTTCTTTCACAAGATTTTCATCTTTAATGTAAGATAATTTAATAAAAATGAAATCTTGGAGGAAAAAATGAAAAGATATTTTTATCCTGTTTTTTTAGCTTTAATGCTGATTAATTTATCTTTTGCTTCTTTGTTAGAGCAAATTGAAAAAGAAAGGGTCAGTATTGTTCAATCTGTTTCACCGGGAGTTGTAACTATATTTACAGTTAAAGAAGTTAAAGTTCCTAATCCTTTTGCAGGTACACCATTTTCAGACTTTTTTGGATTTCCTGGAAATAGAAATTTTACTCAAAGAATAGAAGGTCTTGGCTCTGGGTTTATAGTAAAAGTAGATAAAGATAAAAAATTAGTATATATACTAACAAATAACCATGTTGTAGAAAATGCAACAAATATAAAAGTTCAATTTAAAAATAGAAAAGTTCTTAATGGGAAAATAGTAGGTACAGATAAACTAAGTGATGTTGCGGTTGTTTCAGTAAAATTTAAAGAAGGAATAGAAAAGTTTGCAGAAAAACATACTTTGAAACTTGGAAATTCAGATAAACTAAAACCTGGAATGACTGTTTTTGCTATAGGTAGTCCATTAGGATTTAAATATACAGTAACTCAAGGAATTATTTCAGCATTAAATAGAGAAATAGAAGGACATCCTGGAGAAGGTTTTATCCAAACAGATGCTGCTATAAACCCAGGGAATTCTGGAGGTCCACTTATAAATGTAAAAGGTGAAGTAGTTGGTATGAACACAGCAATTATTGCAGGGGCTCAAGGTCTTGGATTTGCTGTTCCAATAAATCAAGCAAAATGGGTTATGGATCAAATATTAAAATATGGAAAAGTTAAAAGAGGAAAGCTTGGAGTTGTAATACAACCTTTAACACCTGAACTTGCTAAACATTTTGGGTTAGATTATGGAGTTATAATTACACAAGTTCAAAAAGGTAGCCCTGCTGAAAAAGCTGGATTAAAAAGTGGAGATGTAATAGTTGCAGTTAATGGACATAAAGTAAAAACTCCTAATGATTTACAAAAATATATAATGAGAGCAGGTCCTGGGGCAAAAGTAGATATTACAGTTTATAGAGATGGAAAGAAAATAACGGTAAAAGCTATATTAGGTTCTTGGGAAGATGAATATATTGGAGATTATGAGAAATTAGAAGAAAAATATGGTCTTAAAGTTATAGACTTATCTCCTGCAATTAGAGAAAAATATCAACTCCCTAAAGTTCCTTATGGTGTTTTAGTATATGGAGTAAAATACGGTTCTGTAGCAGATGAAGCAGGTCTTAGAAGTGGAGATATTATAATTTCTGTAAATCAAAAACCTGTAAAAACAGTATCTGACTTTTGGAAATTAATTGTTAAAGCTGAGAAAAGAAAAGCTTCAGATGTACTTTTAAAAGTTAGAAGAGGTTCTTCAATATTTTATACTACATTACCAATTATTAATGAATAATAGCTTTTATTACCTTTTTCATTTCAAGGTAGCCTATTTCTATAGGCTCCTTTCTTTTTCTTATATCAAAAAGGCCAATTTCAGAAAGTTTTTTTGGCTGTAAAAATATATCTGCATATTTTTTTCTAAATTCTATATAAGCACTAATAGAAATATTGAAACTTCTTAAAGTTATAGAAAAGATATTATTTAAATTCTCAGACTTTTCTATAGGGTTTACATCTACAGCAATAATAAAATCTGCTCTACCTATAAAAGGTTCTACAGGAAGATTATTTGTCACACCACCATCAACATGTTGTCTGCCATCTATTTCTACAGGTTCAAAAAAGAAAGGTATTGAAGAAGAAGCTCTTACTATTTTATATAAATTCCCTTTTTCCCAAATCCTGAATTTACCATAATTTAAATCTGTTGTTGTAACAAAAAGCTTAGTAGGAAGATTTTCTATTTTTTCTTCTTTTATATGATTTTTTAGAAATCTCTCTAAATTTTCTAAGGAAAATAAAGATTTAAAAGTTTTTGAAGGTTTAAACCATTTTAAAAAATTTTCTTTTAATGCAATTTCTTCTAGCTGATTAGCTTTATATCCTGATGCATATAAAGAACCTATTATAGCTCCTGCACTAACACCAGATATTGCTTCTATTTCTATATTTTCTTCTTCTAAAGCTTTTAAAACTCCAATATGTGCTAACCCTCTAACAGCACCACCGGATAAGACAAGAGAAATTTTCATGTATATTTTCTATAAAAAAAAGAAAAGGGGATTTCCCCCTTCTAAGATAAGATATAACGCTAATCTAATAAGTATATGAATTCAACTAAATCATCTTCATTTGCACATGTCCATCCCGAAGTAGAAGTATTTATAGCACCACCTGTTGTTTCTATAATACTACCTTTTGTAGCTTCAACTGTTCCATCAATTGCCGTATCTATTATTTTGGCAGCATAACATGGTACATGCTCAACAAGAATTGCATTTTTGTTTTCTCCATTTATAGTAGTATGTAGATAAAAAAATCCACCATTAAAAACATGTCTTGCTAAAATCCTATGCGGAGTATCAGGAGATAATAATCTGGCTGCTTGAAGTTCTGCTAAAGGTGCATCTGGGTCACCATTTGCAGCTGTTAAAAACGTATTTGAAGGATTATCATCATAATTTGCTTGTAGAGACCAGTTTAAATTATTTCCATCAATTAAACCATTAAAATCTCCATCACCAGGTAATCTTCCATATCTGTCATAAAAAGTTAGAGCTAAAACTTCAAATCCTTTCAAGTCATTTAATAACCTCTTAGCTTTAGCATTATTAATTAAATCTTTACCTTTAAGAACAGCTCCAAGAATAATACCAATAATTACAAGAACAATAGCCAGCTCTACTAATGTAAACCCTTTTTGGTTTTTCATGTTTTACCTCCCAAAAAATATTTTGTAACAATAAAATATACTTTTTATTATCGGATTTGTCAAAAAATTTTAAAGTACTTACTAACCTTTATTTTTAACCTTAACATATAGCCTTTTCCAAATTAACCACATCAAATTTCAAAATATCCATATATTTCCATCTATAAGCTATAGCATGCATAATTTCCTTAAATCTAATGAATTTGTACATATAAGTATTTTCATAAATTTTCAAATAAACTCTTCTAAAATAAATTTAACTTCTTCTGTATAAATTTTATCTTTCGGATTTTCATACACAATTAAAGGTTTTTCTATAATCTCTCCACCTTCTTTTGCATTTTTATGGGCTTCCAATAAGAAATGAGTTGCATTCTCGTTTACTGAAGGATATATAAATCTATATCTTTTTGGTTGTAATTTGTTTTCTTTTAAATAAAGAATAATTTCTGAAAATCTACTAACAGGTGAAACCATATAAAATTTACCTTTATCTTTTAAAAGATATTTTCCTGCTTTTATAAAATCTTCAATAGTTGCTAAATATTCACTCCTTGCTATTTTAAGCTGTAAATTTTCTGTTTTATATTCTTTAAAATATGGTGGATTTGTTATTACATAATCAAAACTATTAGGTTTAAATATTTTTTTTATATTTTTAATATCTTCTTTGAATAAGTTTACATTTACATTATTTAGTTTAAAATTTACTTTTGCTAAATTATAAAATTCTTCTTGAACTTCTATAGCATAAAAGTCTAAATTTTTATATTTTAAAGAAAGAAGTAAAATTAAAATTCCATTACCTGTGCCTAAATCTATTAACTTTCCTTTTTTTTGAAATTTTGGAAACGATGCAAGTAAAACTGAATCTAAATTAAAACGATAACCTTTTTCTGATTGATAAAGGAAAATCTTCCCCCTGATAAAAGGGGAAGGTTTATTTTTATCCAACTTTTTGTTTTGATTCTTCTAAAATTCTAAGAAGTGTTTCTGCTCTAAATTTTTGCTTTTCATATCTTTCTCTTTCTTCTTCAGAAAGTTCTTCAGATTCTAATTTTGCTTCTGCTTCTTCTAAAAGTTGTGTTTCTTTTACTCCATCTATCTTATCTATTTCATAAATTTCTTCTGCAAGTATAATTACTTTATCTCCCGCTACATCTATCACTCCATAAGTAGATGCATATTCTATTGGTTCTTCACCTTCTTTTTCAATTCTTATCTTCCCAGGGATAACATTTGTTAAAAGTAGCATATGATTTTCTAATATTCCTATTTCTCCATCTGCAGTATTGACTACTGTTTGATAAGCTTCACCACTGTAAACAATACCTTCAGGGGTAACTATCTCAAGTTTATACATATCTTGCCTCCATTTCAACATTTTAGTAAATTAGTTTACAATAATTTATATATATTTTAAAGATGGAGGTTTTGAAAATGAAAGTAGGTGTATTGCTTTCTGGTTGTGGTGTTTTTGATGGTGCAGAAATTCATGAAGCGACTTTAACTTTATATTTTTTAGATAAAGCAGGTGTTGAAATTGTATGTATGGCTCCTAATATTCCTCAAAAAGAAGTAATTAATCATTTAACAGGTGAAAAAACTAATGAAACAAGAAATGTTCTTGTTGAAGCAGCAAGAATTGCAAGAGGAAATATAAAAGATATAAATGAAGTTTCTGCTGATGATATAGATGCTTTAATAATGCCTGGTGGATATGGAGTAGCTAAAAACTTTTCAAACTTTTTAGAAAAAGGTGCAGATGCAGATGTAATACCTGAAGTAAAAAGACTTTTAGTAGAAATGTTTGAAAAGAAAAAACCAATAGGAGCAGTTTGTATATCTCCTGTAATTGTTGCAGCAGCATTAAAAGAAGCAAAAGTTAAATTAACTATTGGAACTGATGAAGAAGTAGCAAAAGCTATAGAGGCTATGGGACAACAACATTTAGTATGTCCAGTATCTGAAGCTCTTGTAGATGAGGAAAATAAAATAGTTTCTACTCCTGCATATATGGAAGGAAAAACTATTAAAGATGTAGCAGAAGGTATAGAAAAACTTGTAAATGAAGTTTTAAGACTTGCAAAAAGTTAATTTTTAGGAGGAGATATTGAAAATAGATATTGGTATAGTTGGTTATGGCGTTGTAGGAAATGGAACTGCAAAAATATTAGAAGAAAAAAAAGAGCTGATAAAAGATAAATCTGGAGTTGAAATAAATCTAAAAAAAGTATTTACGAGAAACTGGAATAAAGAATTTCCTTTTTCTTTAAAAGAAGATCAGAAAGCTAAAAGTTTAGAAGAACTTCTTGAAGATGAAGATATAAAAATAATTGTTGAGCTTACTGGTGGTATAGATTTTCCATATGAGCTTTTAACAAAAGCTATAGAAAAAGGAAAACATATTGTTACTGCAAATAAAGCACTTCTTGCAGAAAAAGGAAAAGATATATTTTTAAAAGCAGAAGAAAAAAATATAAGAATAGGTTTTGAAGCAGCAGTAGCAGGTGGAATACCTATAATTAGGGCTTTAAGGGAAGGACTTGTAGCAAATAATATAGAAAAGATTTATGGAATTTTAAATGGAACAACAAATTATATTCTAACTTCTATGTTTAAAGAAGGAAAAGATTTCCAAACTGCCCTTGAAGAAGCAAAAGAACTTGGATATGCAGAAGCAGATCCAACTCTTGATATAAACGGAGTAGATGCAGGCCATAAAATAGCTATACTTGCATCTCTTTCTTTTGGAGGATTTTTAAACTTTTCAAAAATTCATATAGAAGGTATAGAAAATATAAATCTATTAGATGTTGAGCTTGCTAAGGAACTTGGATATACATTAAAACTTCTTGCAATTGCTAAAAATCAAAATGGTGAAGCAGAAGTAAGAGTACATCCTACCTTTTTACCTTCAGACCATCCTTTAGCAAAAGTAGAAGGAGTTTTTAATGCAGTTATGGTTGAAGGTGATAGTGTTGGAGAAACTATGTTTTATGGAAAAGGGGCTGGAAGTCTTCCAACTGCAAGTGCAGTAGTAAGTGATATTGTTGATATTGCAAAAAGTATATCCTTAGGTATAGGAAGAGAGATAGAAATAACTTCTATGAATTGGAAACATAAAGATATAAACCTAAAAAAAGTTTCTGATTTTTATACAAGATATTATCTAAGGTTTACTGTTCCAGATATTACAGGAATACTTGCAAAAATTGCAAATGTTTTTGCTAAATATAATATAAGTATTGCTGCTGTTTTACAAAAAGAAACAGTTTTAAGATATACACAAACTGAAAATGATAAATTAGTTCCTTTAGTAATTCTTACTCACACTGCATCAGAAAATAATTTGCAAAAAGCAGTAAAAGAAATAGAAGATAATAAATTTACATATGAAAAAACTGTATTAATAAGAATTGAGCATGAAGAAAGATGAAATGTTGGTAGAGGATTTAGAAAATAAGAAAAAAAAGATAGGTCTATTTTTAGCACCAACTTTGGCAGTTTTAACTTATATTTTGCCACTTTCCATTAAATCTGATGCAAAAATAATTCTTTCTATAATGGTTTTTTGTATTGTATTTTGGCTACTTGAGGTTTTACCTCTTGGAATTACTGCTTTTTTAGGAGTTTCTTTAGCTGTTGTTTTTGGAATAGTTTCTGCTAAAAAAGCTTTTTTAAGTATGGGACATCCTGTAATTTTACTTTTCATAGGTAGCTTTTTAATAGCTCAAGCTATGACTAAATATGGTTTAGATGAAAGAATTGCTTTAAATTTATTATCAAAAGATATATTTTTAAAATCACCATTTAGGATACTTTTTGCATTCACTTTAATTTCCTTTTTCTTATCTATACTTTTTGCATTCACTTTAATTTCCTTTTTCTTATCTATGTGGATAAGTAATACTGCTACAACTGCTATGCTTTTACCACTTGCCCTTGGGATAATTACTCTTTTTTCTCATAATAAAATTAAAAATTCTAAAGCTTTTGGAATTTTTTTACTTATATCTATAGCTTATACTGCGTCCATAGGAGGTACTGCTACACTTATAGGAACTCCTACTAACCTTGTTGGAGTAGGTTTTTTAGAAGAAACCGGATATAATGTAGATTTTCTACAATGGTTTTTGATAGTTTCACCTATATCTATTTCAATGTACATAGTTTTACTTTTATATATGAAATTTAATATAAAAAATTTTAAATTTGATTTTCATCAAGTAAAACAGATAATATCATCTGAAAAAAATAAATTAAAACCTTTATCTAAAGGAGAAAAGAATACAATTTTAGCTTTCTCTTTTGCTGTAGTTTTTTGGCTTTTACCTGGTATAGCAAATTTAGTTGGAAATAAAACAGCGTATTTATTTTTAAAATCTCATTTTTCAGAAGGAATAGTAGCTATCTTAGCAGCAATACTACTTTTTTTACTACCTACAGAAAATTCAAAATCAACTTTAAATAGCGAAGATTTAAAACAGATAGATTGGGATACAGTCCTTTTATTTGCAGGAGGAATTGCTCTTGGTAAGATAATAATTCAAACTGGCCTTGCAAAATACATAGGTACACAAATAGCAAGTTTAGTACCTTCAAATATGACTATTTTATTTATTTTTGTAATTATTTTAGCAATGATTTTCTTAACAGAGATAAGCTCTAATACTGCCACTGCTATTACTTTTGTTCCAATAATAATTGGTGCTTTACAACAATTAAATATAGATGTTTTTTTTCCTGTAATTGCAGTTATAGTTGCTTCCAGCTTTGCTTTTATGCTTCCTATTGCAACACCACCAAATGCAATTGTTTTTGGTAGTGGGTTGATAAAAATTTCAAAAATGGTAAAATTAGGTTTCTTTTTAAATATAATCGGTAGCATCATTTTAACAATTTTTGTAATAATACATTTGTGAGGTAAGTAAATGCATAAAACAGAGTGGGAATTTTCTGCAGGAGGTATTGTTTTTAGAGAAACTGAAGAAGGAAAACTTGAAATTATTTTAATTAGAGTAAAAAATAGGTGGAGTTTCCCTAAGGGAAATGTTGAGAAAGGGGAAACAAAAGAAAATGCTGCTTTAAGAGAAGTAAAAGAAGAGACAGGAGCAGATGCAGAAATAATTAAATATCTTGGAGAAGTTGATTATTGGTATAGTAGCGGATTAGTAAGGATACATAAATTTGTTTATTATTTTCTTATGAAATATAAAGGTGGGGATTTAGTTCCTCAAAAAGAAGAAATAGATGAAGTAGCTTTTGTTCCTGTGGAAGAAGTAGAGAAAAAATTAAGCTATCCAACAGATAAAGAAATCTTTGAAAAAGCTTTAAAGGAGCTTAAAGCACTCGGCAAAATATAATGTCTTATCTTTTGGCAAAATCATTTTTTAGCATTGTTTCTAAATTAGAAAGAGATAAAAATTTAAAAATAGGAGAGAGCATAGGCTCTCTCTTTTGGAATTTAGGATATAGAAAAAAGGTTATACTAAAAAATTTAGATATTGCATTTCCTGAAAAAACTTTAGATTGGAAGCTAAATATAGGTAAAAAATCTTTACAAAATTTAGGAAGAGTTTTAACTGAGTTTCCTAAAATTCCAGAGTATATAAAAACTGGATATATAGAAGAAATTTTTGAAATAAAAAAAGGTAAAGAACTACTTGAAAAAGAAGAAGGTAAAATCTTAGTTTCTGCACATATTGGGAACTGGGAACTTGCAGGTGCAGGGCTTTCTTATAATATTGAAGGAATGGTAAGCTTAGCTTATCGTATGAAAAATAAAAAGTTAAATGATTTAATTACAAAAATAAGACAAGATTCAGGAATAAAAATAATTTTTCATAATCAACCTTTAAAAGATTTTTTAAAAGCATTAAAAGAAAAAAAAACTATATCTTTTTTAGTAGATCAAAACACATTAACTCATAGAGGTATTTTTGTTGATTTTTTTGGACTTGAAGCATCTACAGTTACTTTTCCTGCAAAACTTGCACTTAAATTTAATAAAGATATAATCTTTGGATATTCTTATTATGATAAAAATACTAAGAAAGTATTTTTAGAGCTTGAAAATATAGATTTTGAGAAAACAGGAGATTATGAAAAAGATTTAAAAAATTTAGTTCAAGCATATACTAAAAAAGTAGAAAAAGCAGTAAAAAAACATCCAGAGCAATATTTTTGGACTCATAAAAGATGGAAAACAAGGCCAAAAGGAGAGCCTGAAAATATCTATAAATGATCTATTAAACAAAAAATAAAATTAAATGTTAAAACTAAGACACCTTTCATAGCTTTTATAATAGTAATATTATCATATTCTTCAGTTAAAAACTGATATAATTAAATTTTAGGAAATTAAATTATAAGAGGGTTGTTTATGAAATTAGAAAAATCAAAAAAATTATTTAAAGAAGCACAAAAATATCTTGTAGGTGGTGTAAATTCACCTGTTAGAGCATTTAAATCAATAGGAATAGAGCCAATTTTTATAGAAAAAGCAAAAGGTAGTAGAGTTTGGGATGTAGATGGTAATGAGTATATAGATTATGTTTTGTCATGGGGACCTTTAATTTTAGGACATGCAAATGATCAGATAATAAATGCAATAAAACAGGTTTCAAATTATGGAACAAGTTTTGGAGCACCTACAGAGCTTGAAATAGAAATGGCAAAAGCAGTTGTAGAAGCAGTACCATCTATAGAAATGGTAAGATTTGTAAATTCTGGAACAGAAGCAACAATGTCTGCTATTAGACTTGCAAGAGGATATACAGGAAAGAAAAAAATTATAAAATTTGAAGGTTGTTATCATGGGCATGGAGATAGCCTTTTAGTTTCAGCAGGTTCAGGAGTTGCTACTCTTGGAATACCAGGTACACCTGGAATACCTGAAGAGCTTGCTAAACTTACTATAGTACTTCCTTATAATGATATAGATGCAGTAGAAGAAGCTTTTAAAAAGTATGGAGATGATATAGCCTGTGTAATTATAGAACCAGTTGCAGGTAATATGGGAACAATTGCACCTTCAAAAGAGTATCATCAAAGATTAAGAGAAATTACAAAGGAATATAATAGTCTTTTAATATGGGATGAAGTAATGACAGGATTTAGACTTGCTTTAGGAGGAGCTCAGGAACTTTATGGAATTGAACCTGATTTAACAACCCTTGGAAAAGTCATAGGAGCAGGCTTACCTGTTGGAGCTTATGGTGGAAAAGCAGAAATTATGAAATATGTTGCACCTGAAGGACCTGTATATCAAGCAGGAACATTATCAGGAAATCCTTTAGCAATGGTAGCAGGACTTAGACAGCTTGAAATACTTAAAGAAAAAAATCCATATCCAGATTTAGAAGAGAAAGGAAAAAGATTAGAAGAAGGTATTAAACAGTTAATAGAAAAATATAATATAAAAGCAACTGTAAATAGAGTTGGTTCCATGATGACAATATTCTTTACTGATAAAGAAGTTAAAAATTTTGAAGATGCTAAATCTTCAGATTTAGAAACTTTTAATAAATTTTATATATCTATGCTTGAAAAAGGTATATATCTTGCACCTTCTCAGTTTGAAGCGTCTTTCTTAAGTACAGCCCATAGTGATGAAGATATAGAAAAAACATTAAATGCTATAGAAGATAGTTTTAAAGAGATTGGAGGATAAAATGGAAAAAAATCCAATTCAGATTACCATAGATAACTGGATAGAAGATTTTAATAATAAAAATATAGATAAACTTTTAGAAAATTACACAGAAGAAGCAGAAATTTATGATCCAAAAATAAAAGAATTAATGCCAGACAAAAAAGAGCTTTTCGTAAAAGGTAAAGAAGAAATAAAAGATTATTTTAATACTGTATTTTTACTTTTTCCTAATATTAGTGTAAAACCTGTAGGCCTTTGGATAAAACAAAAAGTAGGTGGAGCAGAAGCTATCTTAGAATACTTTATTTATCCAGATAAAGATAAAAAAGCATATACAGATGCAGTAGTTAAATTTTTCTTAGATAAAGAAAATAAAATAAAAGGAGAGTTTATCTATTATGGCTTAGGATATGCAGAAAAGGAGTGATTAAATGAAATGTCCAAAATGTGGTTCTATAAATGATAAGGTTATAGATACAAGGCTTTCAAAAGATGCAACTGTAATAAGAAGAAGAAGAGAATGTATAGAATGTGGAACAAGATTTACTACTTATGAAAGACAAGAAGAAGAAAAAATAATTGTTAAGAAAAAAAGTGGAATAACAGAACCTTTTGATAAATCTAAAATAGTTAGGGGAATAATGCTTGCATCTAAAAATAGACCTGTTTCAGAAAAACAGGCAAATGAAATTGCTGAAGATATAGAAAAATTTTTAATTGACGAAGGTAAATTGCTTGTTGAAAGTTTAGAAATAGGAGATTTAGTTCAAGAAAAATTAAAAGAGATAGATGTAATAAGCTATATCAGATTTAAATCAGTTTATAATCAGTTTAAAGATTTAAAAGATTTTGAAAAAACTATAAAAGAGATAGAAAAAAATAAAAAGGATCAATAATGGAAGTTGATGTTTCTCAAGTATTTCTTGTTTTATTCTTAATATTAGTATCTGCAAAGATTTTTGGTGAGATTTTTGCTTATCTTAGGATACCTCCTGTCCTTGGTGAAGTGTTTGCAGGACTAATATTAGGTCCTAGTTTTTTAAATATTGTGCAGCCATCTGAAATACTTAAAATATTAGCAGAGATAGGTATTATTCTCCTTCTTTTTGAGGTTGGTCTTGAAACAGATATAAAAAAACTAAAAGATGCAGGGAAAAAATCTGTCATTGTAGCAATTATTGGAGCTTTAGTTCCTTTTGTATTAGGATTTTTAATTAGCTATTATGTCTTAAATTTATCATTAATAGTTTCTTTATTTATAGGTGGTACTTTAACAGCTACAAGTATTGGAATAACAGTTAGAGTATTAAAAGATATAAATAAACATAAAACAGATGTTGCTCAAATAGTGATAGGAGCTGCTGTAATTGATGATATATTAGGTGTTGTTTTACTTGTTATGATATATGATTTTGTTATTACAGGAACAGTAAATATATATACAACTTTAAGGATGATTCTCCTTATCGCTGTTTTCTTTGCTCTTGCTCCAGTAATAGCCAATATAATATCTAAGCTAATTCATATTTATGATAAAAAATTTAGGAAGGTAGAAGGATTTATACCTTCAATAATAATATCTTTAATTTTAATTTTTGCATATTTATCACATAAATTTGGAGCACCAGAAATACTTGGAGCTTTTACTGCGGGACTAGCTTTATCAAGAAGATTTTTCTTGCCGTTTGGGGCATCCTTTCAATCAGATCCTAAATTTTTAGAAAAGATAGAATCACAGATAAAACCTATAATACATCTATTTACACCTATATTTTTTGTGATGGTTGGTGTTTCTATAAATTTAAAAGTAATAAATCTAAGTTCATATGATTTTTGGATTATATCCTTAGTTTTATTATTAATAGCAGTTGTAGGAAAGATGATAGGTGCTTTTTTATTAAGAAACCTTTCTTTATTAAAGAAAAGTATAGTAGGTTTTGCTATGGTTCCAAGAGGAGAAGTTGGCTTAATTTTTGCGGAACTTGGTAGAACAACTGATATACTAAATCCAGTAATATATGCCATATTAGTATTTGTTATTGTTATAACTACATTAATACCACCATTTATTCTAAAGTATTTATTTAGGAGAGAAGAATGACAGTTATTGATTCTATAATTTTAGGAATAGTTGAAGGTATTACAGAGTTTTTACCTGTTTCTTCTACAGGACATTTAATTCTTACTTCTAGTTTATTAGGAATACAGCAAACAGATATTCATAAAGCTTTTGAAGTTTCTATTCAACTTGGTTCTATATTGGCAGTTATTTTTATTTATTATGAGAAGATATTCCATAGTAAAGAGCTTTGGAAAAGATTAATAATTGCTTTCTTACCTACTGGAGCTTTAGGATTTATTTTATACAAATTAATTAAAAGCCTATTTAGTCCCGTAATTACAAGCATCATGTTAATCATAGGTGGAATTATTTTTATACTTGTTGAACTATTTTATAAAGAAAAAGAACATCATTTGGCAGATGTTGAAAAAATTCCATACACAAAAGCTTTTCTTATTGGTGTCTTTCAGTCTTTGGCTATGATACCTGGTACCTCAAGATCTGGTGCAACCATAATAGGAGGATTACTACTTGGATTAAAAAGAAAAACAGCAGCAGAATTTTCTTTTTTACTTGCAGTTCCAACAATGATTGTAGCTACTACATATGATACTTTAAAACATATAAATGAATACCATTTTGATAACTGGATAATACTTGGTACAGGATTTATTACTGCTTTTATATTTGCTTTAATTACAATAAAACTATTTTTGAGATTTATCTCTACCCATAACTTTATACCTTTCGGAATTTATAGAATAATTATTGGAATTTTATTCTTGGTTTTATTAGAAAAAGGTTTAATTAGTTAAAATTTTATAAAACACTGTTTGATTTTTCTTTATGTTTCAAATTATAATATTTAATTAAATAATTATTAACTGGAGGTTTTAAATGAACAAGTCTGACTTTACAAAATCTTTATCTGTAAATGGCAAAGATTATACAGTTTATAGTCTTGAGAAACTTCAAGAAGCAGGAATTGGAAATATTGAAAGACTTCCATTTTCAATAAGAGTTTTAGTTGAAAATTTACTCAGAAATTTTGATGGAAAAGTAGTAACTGAAGAGCATGTAAAAAATATTGCAAATTGGCAAAAAAAGTATGAAACACCAGTAGAAATTCCTCATCATCCTGCAAGGGTTTTAATGCAGGACTTTACAGGTGTACCTGGTGTAGTTGATCTTGCAGCAATGAGAGATGCGGCAAAAGAACTTGGAATTGATCCAAAAAAAGTTAATCCTCTTGTACCTGTTGATCTTGTTATTGATCACTCAGTACAGATTGATTTTTTTGGAACAGAAGATGCTTATAAGAAAAATCTTGAACTTGAATATAAAAGAAATAAAGAAAGATACCAACTTTTAAAATGGGCTCAAAATGCATTTGATACATTAAGAATATTCCCTCCAGGAAGTGGAATTATCCATCAGGTTAACCTTGAGTATATAGCTCAAGTTGTTATGGAAAAAGACGGAGTATTATTCCCTGACTCACTTGTTGGTACAGATTCTCATACTACAATGATTAACGGACTTGGTGTAATTGGATGGGGTGTTGGTGGAATTGAAGCAGAAGCAGTAATGCTTGGACAACCTTACTATATGAAAATACCAGAAGTTGTTGGAGTTAAATTAACAGGAGAACTCCCTGAAGGAGCTACTACTACTGATTTAGTGTTAACTATTACTCAAAAATTAAGAGAAGTTGGAGTTGTTGAAAAATTTGTTGAATACTTTGGGGAAGGTGTTAAAAAACTTTCTTTACCTGATAGAGCTACTATTGCAAATATGTCTCCGGAATATGGAGCTACAATGGGATTCTTCCCAGTTGATGAAGAAACAATTAATTTCTTAAAGCTTACAAATAGAAAAGAAGCAGCAGAAAGAGCAGAAAAATACACTAAAGAAAACATGCTTTTCTATACAGGAAATGAAACTCCTGAATATTCAGAAGTTATAGAAATAGATATGTCAAAAGTAGAACCTTCTTTAGCAGGACCTGCAAGACCTCAAGATAGAGTGGCATTAAAAGATATGAAAAAAACTTTTGTTGATTTATTAAACTGTAATTACAATAGAGAAATAGATGATATAAAAGAAATTACTGCTTTTGAAGATGAAGCAGGAAAAGATTTAGAAGTTGGAGAATGTAGAATACATAAAGGTAAAAAAGTAGCTAAAATAAATTTAGATGGTGAAGAAGTTGTAATTGGTGATGGCTCTGTAGTTATAGCATCTATTACTTCTTGTACAAATACTTCAAACCCATCTGTATTAATTGGTGCAGGAATTCTTGCTAAAAAAGCAGTAGAAAAAGGACTTGATGTAAAACCTTATGTAAAAACATCTTTAGCACCTGGATCAAGAGTTGTAGAAGGATACCTTAAAAAAGCAGGACTTTTAGAATATCTTGAAAAACTTAAATTTAATATTGTTGGTTTTGGTTGTACTACATGTATTGGTAATAGTGGACCTTTACATCCAGAAATAGAAAAAGCAATTAAAGAAAATGATCTTGTAGTTTCTGCAGTACTTTCAGGAAATAGAAACTTTGAAGCAAGAATACATCCAGATGTAAAAGCTAACTGGCTTGCATCTCCTATACTTGTAGTTGCTTATGCAATAGCAGGAAGAACAGATATAGACTTAACAACAGAACCTCTTGGAAAAGATAAAGATGGAAATCCAGTTTACTTAAAAGATATATGGCCTTCTCAAGATGAAATAAACAACATATTAAATCAAGTATTAACTGCAGATATATTTGAAGAAAAATACAAAAATATATTAGATGGTGATGAATATTGGCAAGCTCTTGAAGCACCAACAGGAGAGATTTTTGAATGGGATCCAAAATCTACATATATCAGAAAAGCTCCATATTTTGATGGATTTAGCGTAGAAGTAAATCCTCCAAAAGATATTAAAGGAGCAAGAGTATTAGAACTTCTTGGAGATTCAGTAACTACTGATCATATCTCACCTGCAGGTAAAATACCGGAAGACTATCCAGCAGGAAGATATTTAATAGAGCATGGAGTAAAACCAGAAGAATTTAACTCATATGGCTCAAGAAGAGGAAACCATGAAGTAATGGTAAGAGGTACTTTTGCAAATGTTAGAATTAAAAATAAACTTGTAGCTCCAAAAGAAGGTGGATATACATTAAAACTTCCAGAAAAAGAAGAAATGTTTGTATATGATGCGGCAGTAAAATATGCAGAAGAAGGTACTCCATTAATTGTTCTTGCTGGAAAAGAGTATGGAACAGGTTCTTCAAGGGACTGGGCAGCAAAAGGTACACAACTTCTTGGAGTAAAAGCAGTTATTGTTAAATCTTTTGAAAGAATCCATAGATCAAACCTTGTTGGAATGGGTGTTTTACCACTTCAGTTTAAAGAAGGAGAAGGTTGGGAAGAGCTTGGACTTGATGGAACTGAAACTTATGAAATTTTCGGAATAGAAGATATAGCACCTGGAAAAGAACTTAAAGTTAGAGCTACAAAAGAAAATGGAGAAGTTGTTGAATTTAATGTAATTACAAGACTTGATACAGTAGTAGATGTAGAATACTTTAAAAACGGTGGGATATTACCACTTGTTTTAAGAAAAATAGCTAAATCTTAAAATATGAAGGAGGCTTAAAGCCTCCTTTTTTATATTTTTACAAAATCTAAAGGTGTAGTTGTTAGAACTTCTGCTTTGTCTTTTCTGCAAACAACTATATTTTCAAGTCTTACACCACCTTTGTTTGGAAGATAAATACCCGGTTCAATTGTAAAAACTGTGTTTTCTTTTAAAATATCTTCATTATTTTTGTAAATTCTTGGTTCTTCGTGAATTTCAACACCTATTCCATGCCCTGTAGAATGAATAAAATATTCTCCATAACCTGCTTTCTCTATTACTTTTCTTGCCGCTAAATCTACTTCTTTTATAGGTATTCCTGCTTTAATAACTTCTGTAGCTGCAAGGTGTGCCTCTTTTACTATTTCATATATTTTTTTTAATTCTTCATCTACTTCACCAATTGCTAATGTTCTTGTAAAATCAGAGCAGTATCCTTCATAAATCATTCCCATATCTATAAGAAGTAAAGTATTTCTCTCAATAGGTGAGTTTGAAGTTTCCCAGTGAGGAATTGCTGAATGTTTTCCAGATGCCACTATAGCAGGAAAGCTTTCCCCTGTTCCTCCTTCTTCAAATATATAGTTAATTATCTGTCTTCTAACATCAAGTTCTGTTTTCCTACAAACAATATCAAAATGAAGATGTGAAAGGATTTTTTTATAAACATTATCTATTTTTAAAACTGCTTTTCTTATAATATTTATCTCTTCTTCTGTTTTTATCATTCTAATTTCATTTAAAAAACCTTCATATCCTATCAACTTGTCTTTTAAATCAGTATTTTCTATAAACTTTTCATAAAATGAGATTGTAAATTTATCTTTCTCAAAACCGATTTTATTAAATTGAGATAAAAATTCTTTAAGTTCTTTTAGTCCTTGTTTTAAAAGAATTACATCCCAATCTTTTAGTTTCTCTTTCGCACCTTCAAAATATCTAAAATCTGTAAAAAAATATTTTTCTTTATCAGTTAAAACTACATAAGCATTTGAAGATTTAAATCTGGAAAGATAAAAAACATTAGCAGGTGATGAAAATAAAAATGCATCAAGTTCTTCTTTTTTTATTTTTTCAAAAACTTTATTTATATTAGCCATCTGATTCCTCTTTTTTATTCTTTTTTAAAGCATTACCTAATAAATTTCTTCCTTCTTTTTCCTGCATGCAAGATTTATAGGCACATGTTATGCAAAGTATATCATCCGGATTAAAACCTTTCTTTTTAGCTTCTTCTAACACTTCTTTTGGAATATTTTCTAAATCCATTTTATTTTCCTAACCCATAAAAAGAGGGCTATAAAAACCCTCTTTTTATTCACAACTTGGGCAGATTTTATTTAAAAGTGGGTCTGTTGGGCAAGCTTCTATATTCCCTGATTTTACTTTATCTACTACTTCATCACCGTATTTTTCTCTTGCCATTTTTTCAAGATGTTGGATATCTTCTTCCTGATTTTTTACTCTTTCTTTTACTAATCCAAATCCTCTTCTTGTGCCTCTTTTGTTTACTTTTTGAGTATATTTTTCTCCTTTAATTGTTTTATCAATAAAGCAATAATATGTTGATTTTAAACCTTTTTCCCAAGCATACATGTAAATGTCAAACATATCATCTCTTAAATCTTCTTCTATATAAATAGATTTTGAAACTGCTTGATCTATATATTTTTGGAAAGCAGCTGCTATATCTATCTGTCTTTTTGGATGAATTTCATAAGCTCCTTTAAATAGTTCTTTGTTTATCTTTCCATCAAGTTCTTCTATATACTGGATAGAACCACCATCTGCTTTTATTTTTTCTGCCATTTCTTCATTCCACATATCAAGTTCTTCAAGTTTTTTCATAAGCTGTTTATTTACAACTATGAATTTACCTGAAAGGGTATCCCTTGAATAAACATTAGAAAAATAGCTATCTATAGAAGATGTAGTTCCTGCTATTATAGAAATAGATGCTGTAGGTGCTATTGCAAGAAGTACTGCATTTCTTCTTGGTGGATATGGATATGGATTTCCTTTTTGTTTCATTTCTTCATAATGTGGGAATGGGCCTCTTTCTTTTGCAAGCTCTTCTGATTTTGCATAAGCAGTATCTCTCATAAATTTAGCTACTTTTTCTGCAAACTGCACTGCTTCATCACTATCATAGGCAATTCCAAGTTCTACAAGGGTTTCTGCAAATCCCATTAATCCAATACCAAGAGGTCTTAAGTCCATTGTATTTTTCTTAGATTCTTCAGAAGGATAAAAATTTTTATCAAGAATATTGTCAAGGGCTAATACCATAGTTTCTATGGTATCTTTCAATTTATCCCAATCTATATCTTTTTTCTCTTT